>NZ_JCALCE010000013.1:0-177559 GCF_059812195.1 Mycobacterium sp. NGS68
CCCAGTCGAATGCGGATACTTGAGGTTGTGTCGTATCCCCGAACCGCCGTTGAGCGCGTAGTCATGTGCCGCGCAGACGGCAATCCGATCAACGTGTTGGTAGTCGATGACGAACCGGTCCTCGCCGAGATGGTGTCGATGGCGCTGCGGTACGAGGGCTGGAACATCGCCACGGCGGGTGACGGCTCGTCCGCGGTGGCGGCCGCCCGCGCGCAGCGGCCCGACGTCGTCGTCCTCGACGTCATGCTGCCCGACATGAGTGGCCTCGAGGTGCTGCACAAACTGCGCGAGGAGGTTCCGCAGCTGCCGGTGCTGCTGCTGACCGCCAAGGATGCGGTGGAGGACCGCATCGCCGGGTTGACCGCCGGTGGTGACGACTATGTCACCAAACCGTTCAGCATCGAGGAGGTCGTGCTGCGGTTGCGGGCATTGCTGCGGCGCACGGGCGTGACCACGGTGGACAGCGGCGCGCAATTGGTGGTCGGCGACCTGGTGCTGGACGAGGACAGTCACGAGGTGCGCCGCGCCGGCGAACCGATCTCGTTGACCTCCACCGAGTTTGAGCTGCTGCGGTTCATGATGCGCAACTCCAAGCGGGTGCTGAGCAAGGCCCAGATCCTGGACCGGGTGTGGAGCTACGACTTCGGCGGCAGGTCGAACATCGTCGAGTTGTATATCTCCTACCTGCGCAAGAAGATCGACAGCGGTCGCGAACCGATGATCCACACGCTGCGTGGCGCGGGCTATGTCCTCAAGCCGGCCCGCTAGAACCCCGCGGGTCTGGTCGCTGCGTTTCCGGCTGTTGGTCGGCCAGGTCGTCGTACTGGCCATCGTGTGCGTCGGAATCACCGCGGTCACCGAGCTGGCGTTGCGTCACCATCTGCTCAAGCAGCTGGATCAGCAGCTCGGCGGCACCTCGAGCCGGTCGGCGCTGCTGTACCCCGAACCGAAACACCAGGGCTGGCGCCACGAGCCGCGCAGTTACCCCAGGCCGGGACCCGGTCCCAGGTTCCTCGATGCGCCGGGTCAGCCGGCGGGCATGGTGGCGGCGGTGGTCAGCAAGGGCAAGACCGTCGACGCCGGATACCTGACCAGCAGCGGCTCGCGCGCGGCGATGAGCTCGACGGCGCAGTCCCAGCTGCAGCAGATCGCCGACCGGCGCAGCCCGGTCACCGTGAATCTGGATGGCCTCGGCCGCTACCGCGTGGTCGCCGCGCCCAGCCGCAGCGGGGACGACGTCATCGTCACCGGACTGTCGATGTCCAACGTCGACGCGACCATGATCCAGATGCTGGTGATCTTCTCGATCGTCACCTTGATCGCGCTGTTGGCCGCGACCACCGCCGGCATCGTCATCATCAGGCGGGCGCTGGAGCCGCTGCGGCGGGTCGCCCAGACCGCGAGCAGGGTCGCCGATCTGCCGTTGGCGCGCGGTGAAGTCGAGCTGCCGGTGCGGGTGTCCGAGACGGACGCCAACCCCTACACCGAGGTGGGGCAGCTCGGGTCGGCGCTGAACCGGATGCTCGACCACATTGCGTCGGCGCTGTCGGCGCGCCAGGCCAGCGAGACCCGGGTTCGTCAGTTTGTGGCCGACGCCAGCCACGAGCTGCGCACGCCGCTGGCGGCGATCCGTGGTTACACGGAACTGACCCAACGGATGGGCGATGATCCCGAGGCCGTCGCGCACGCAATGAGCCGGGTGGCGTCGGAAACCGAGCGGATCACCCGCCTGGTGGAGGACCTGCTGCTGCTGGCCCGCCTGGATTCCGGCCGGCCGCTGGAACGCGAGCAGGTGGACCTGTCGCGTCTGGCGGTCGACGCCGTCAGCGACGCGCATGTCGCCGGACCCGATCACCAATGGGAGCTCGACCTGCCCGAGGAGCCGGTGGTTGTGCCCGGCGACGCGGCCCGGCTGCATCAGGTGCTCACGAACCTGCTTGCCAACGCGCGCGTGCACACCGGCGCCGGCACCGTCGTGACCACGCGGCTGTCCGCCGAGCCGACGCACACCGTGCTGCAGGTGGTCGACAACGGGCCCGGAATTCCGCCGGCCCTTCAGTCCGAAGTGTTCGAGCGGTTCGCGCGCGGCGATTCGTCGCGCTCCCGTAAGGGCGGCAGCACCGGGCTCGGTCTGGCGATCGCCTCGGCGGTTGTCAAGGCGCACAACGGAACAATCGGGGTGCAGAGTTCACCCGGTCATACCGAGTTCACGGTGCGGCTGCCCCGCAACGGGTCGCAAGCGGCCTAGTCCCGTGCCCACGCTTGGCGGGCAGAAGCCGGGTTCTCGCCTGTCACTCCGTTTCCGGTCGGCAGGCATGCGCAAGTTTGCCCGCCTGCGCGCGACAGGCTGTCGCTCGGAGCGGGCAAAAGGCCATACGCCGACTTTCTTGTGACGCCTGGGACTCGTGACACCGACGTAGTGCCGAGCGGCCTAGCAGGTCACGTCGATTTCGAACGACTTGCTCACCTGCTCCGTCGGGTTGGACATGTCGACTCCGGTCGCGGTCCCGGTGACCTTGTAGGTGCTGCCGCTCTTTGTCGCCGTCGCGCTGCCCTGGCCGGTGCCCGGCGAATAGCCGAGCGTCACGCCGTTGACGTTGCCCAGGCCAACGGATTTCACCTCGGGCGGGTCGGTGTCGGTGAGGACGGCGGCGACACCGGTTCCTGCCCCGCCGATCGAGATGGTGACGTTGCCGCCCGACTTCATGCACACGGCCGTGCCCGACACGTTCTGGTCGTGGCCGTCGATGAGAACCTTTGCGCCGGAGGCAATGCCGGCGCCGCCCGGGGCGCCCGACGGGATGCTCCACGACGGCAGCGCGGTCTGCAAGCCCCCGGGCAGCTGGGGGTTGAACGTCGGGCCGGCCAGTTGGGGCGGCTTGAAGCTGTTCAGGTAGGAGATGCCGACGACCACCGCCGCCACGACCACGGCGACGACGACCGCCGCGCCGAGGAGCAGCACGACCATGGTGCGCCGATTGCTCTTGGGCGGCGGCGACCACTGCGGCGGCGGGGGCCATTGCTGCCCCGGCCACGCCGGCGCGGGCGGGGGCACGGGCGGCGGTGAGTAAGCCGGGGGCGGCACCTCCGCCTGCGCGGGGCCCGGCATGGCCGTGCCGGAGAGGTGAGCCTGTTCGACGGGCCGCGACTGCGCCGTCTCCTGCGACGCGGGAGTCGACGGGCCCGACGCCGGTCGTTGAGTGGGAACCGTGATCGCATCGCGTGCGGCACTGGCCAATTCGATGGTGCTCGGATAGCGCTGGTCCGGGTCTTTGGCCATCCCCTTCGCGATCACCACGTCCAACAGCGCGGGCACGTCCTGCCGGGTCGAGGGTTGGGGTGGCGGATTCGTCAGGTGCGCCGCCATCTGGCTTTCCATCGAGTCGCCCGGGAAGGGGCGGCTTCCGGTCAGGCATTCGTAGAGCACACACGCCAGCGCATAGATGTCGGCGCGGGCGTCGGCCTCTTGGGCGCGCAATCGCTCCGGTGCCATGTAGTGCAGGCTGCCGATGACGTCCCCGGCGCTGGTGATGCCGGTTTGGTCGGCGCCGCGGGCGATGCCGAAGTCGATCAGGTAGGCGAAATCGTCGTCGTCGACCAGAATGTTCGACGGCTTGACGTCGCGGTGGATCAGGCCCACCTTGTGGGCGGCCTGCAACGCGCGGGCGACCTGCTCGATGATCCGCACGGCCCGCGCCGGCTCCAATGGCCCGTCGTCCAGCACATGCTGCAGATCGCGGCCCTCGACCAGCCGCATGTCCACATACAGCCGGCCGTCGATTTCCCCGTAGTTGTGGATCGGGATGATGTGCGGATTGTTCAGCTGCGCGGCCGCATCGGCCTCGCGGCGGAATCGCCGGACGAACGAGTTGTCGCCGGCGAGGTGCGGTGGAAGCACCTTGATCGCGACGGTGCGGTTATTGGCTGCGGTGTCGCGGGCCCGCCACACCTCGCCCATGCCGCCACGACCGAGCAACTCGATCAACTGGTACCGACCGAACGGTGTCCCTTCCAACAATTGCCACCTCCACCGTGCGGACAGACCACCTCGCGTCCTGACAGGCGGGCTGTTTGCGCCCCCCTGTCAGGCTGATCGAGTCTAGGGGCAGGTGACGTTGATTTCGAACGGCTTGCTGACCAGCGCCGTCGGGTTGGCCACGTCAGCGCCGGTGGCCGTCCCGGTGATCTTGTAGCTGTTGCCGTTCTTGGTTGCCGAGGCCTTGCCCGAGTTGGTACCCGGCGTGTAGCCCAACACCACCCCGCCGACGCTGCCGAGCCCAACCGACTTCACCTCGGGCGGGTTGGCGTCGGTGACCAAGGCGTTGATGCCGCTGCCTGCGCCACCGACGGTGATGCTGACGTCGGCGCCGACCTTCGCGCACACGACCGCGCCGCCGCTGACGTTCTGGTCCTTGCCGTCGATGGTGACCTTCGTGCCTGCGGTGCCGCCGGAGGCTACCGAGGTGTTACCGGACGCGGCCGACGAACCTCCGCCCGAACTCGACTTGTTGCTCGAACACCCGGAAATACCCGCAGCCAGGATTGCCGCTCCAGCTACCGCGACCGTCAGCCCACGCTTCACCCGTTCTCCTTTGCCCGATCGTTGCGGTCCGTCGACGTTGAGGACCGTCCCGGCAGTATGCGGGTTAACTGCACGCAAGTTCTAGGGGCAGCGGGAAATTATCTGCGTGTTCCTAAGCCCGTCGGCGCTGAACAGGTCCTTCTCGGCGGGCGGCAGTAATGGCAAGGTATTCACGGTGGAACACAAACCCCCTGCCGCAGTTATCGAGTCGGCCCATAGCGAACATGCGTTGCCATTCCACGACACACGGGATTTCGACGATGCGGACCGCGGCTTCGTTGCTGCCCTGTCCCCGTGCGTCGTCAAGGCCGCCGACGGACGCGTGGTGTGGGACAACGACGTCTACGCGTTTCTCGGCGGTCCCGCGCCGACATCGGTGCACCCGAGCCTGTGGCGGCAATCGACGCTGGCCGCCAAGCAGGGTCTCTACGAGGTGGTGCCGGGCATCTATCAGGTGCGCGGCCTGGACCTGTCGAACATCTCGTTCGTCGAGGGCGACAGTGGAATCATCGTCATCGATCCCCTGGTGTCCACCGAGGTGGCCGCCGCTGCACTCGACCTGTATCGGACGCACCGCGGCGGTGACCGTCCGGTAGTCGCGGTCATCTACACCCACAGCCACGTCGACCATTTCGGCGGGGTGCTGGGCGTCACCTCGCAGGCCGACGTGGATTCGGGCGCGGTGGCGGTGTTGGCGCCCGAAGGGTTTACCGCACACGCGATCCAGGAGAACGTGTACGCGGGGACGGCGATGGCGCGCCGGGCGACCTACATGTACGGCACGCTGCTGGACCGCGGGCCGCAGGGCCAGGTGGGTTGCGGGCTCGGCCAGACCCCGTCGACCGGCGAGGTGGCCCTCATCGTCCCCACCGTCGACATCCGCGAAACCGGAGAGCGGCACACCATCGACGGGGTGGAGATAGAGTTCCAGATGGCGCCGGGCACCGAGGCGCCCGCCGAAATGCATTTCTATTTCCCACGTTTCCGCGCGCTGTGCATGGCTGAGAACGCCACCCACAACCTGCACAACCTGCTGACCCTGCGGGGTGCGTTGGTGCGTGACCCGCACGCCTGGTCCGGCTACCTCACCGAGGCGATCGACACGTTCGCCGACCGCTCGGATGTGGTGTTCGCATCGCACCATTGGCCCACCTGGGGTAGGGAGCGCATCGTCGAATTCGTTTCCCTGCAACGGGACTTGTACGGCTACCTGCACGACCAGACGTTGCGCCTGCTGAACCAGGGGTACACGGGTGTGGAGATCGCCGAGATGTTCCAGATGCCACCGGCATTGGAGCAGGCCTGGCACACCCGGGGCTATTACGGCTCGGTCAGCCACAACGTGAAGGCCGTGTACCAGCGGTACATGGGGTGGTTCGACGGCAACCCCGGCCGGCTGTGGCCCCACCCGCCGGAGGCCCTGGGCCCACGCTATGTCGAGGCGTTAGGCGGCATCGACCGCGTGGTCGAGTTGGCGCAGGCTGCATTCGATGACGGTGACTTCCGTTGGGCCGCTACGCTGCTCGACCACGCGGTGTTCACCGAATCCGGGCATCCCGCGGCCCGCGCGCTCTACGCCGACACGCTCGAGCAGCTGGCCTACGGCGCCGAGAACGCGACGTGGCGCAACTTCTTCCTCTCCGGCGCGGTTGAATTGCGCGACGGCAACTTCGGTACCGCCACGACGCCGGCGGCGCCGACGCTGCTTGCCCAGCTGACGCCGGAACAGATCTTCGACAGCCTGGCCATCTCGGTGAACGGGCCGCGCAGCTGGGACGTTGATGTCGCCGTCGATCTCACGTTCTCCGATATGGACGTCAACTACCGGCTCGCGCTGCGCAACGGTGTGCTGGTCTACCGCAGGGTGCCGGCCGACCCCGAGACGGCAGGCGTTACGGTCAAGCTGGCCAGCAAGTCTCGGCTGCTGACCGTGGCGGCGGGGGACTTCAGCTCACCGGGGCTGGAAGTGTCCGGCGATCCCGGCGTGCTGCAGGCACTGCTGGGTGCACTCGATCGACCGAACCCGAGCTTCAACATCGTCACGCCGTAACCTCCCCCTGGCGAGCAGACGCAAAAGCCCCCAAATCCGGCCCGGATTGGGGGCTTTTGCGTCTGCTCGGCGTCAGATCACGTCCACGACAACCTTGCCGAGCGCCCTGCGTTCGGCGACGTGCCGCAACGCCGCCGCGGTCTCGGCAAGCGGGAATCGCGCACCGATATACGGCCGGATCGCCCCGCTGGCGAACAACTGCGACAGCTCGGCCAGGTCGCGTTCGGTCTCTGCGGGGTGGTCGCTCATGAAGGTGCGGATCTCCATACCCTGGATGGTGATTCCCTTGAGCAGCACGAGGTTCAGCGGTATCGCCGGGATCACGCCGGCGGCATAACCCAGGGTCACGAACGTCCCTCCGCGGGCCAGCGCCCGCAGCGCCGGCTCCGCGTACGGTCCGCCGACCGGGTCGAGCACCACCCGCGCCGCATCGCCGGTGAGTTCCCGGATGCGCGCCTTCAAGTCCTCCAGGTCGTAGTCGACCGCGGCCTCGGCGCCGCGCTGCAGGCACAGCTGTAGCTTCGACGCTCCCGACGCCGCGGCCAGCACCCGCGCCTTCATGGCCACCGCAAGGTCGACGGCCGCGAGGCCGACACCACCGGCGGCACCCAGCACCACCACCCAATCACCCTGCGTGACAGCGGCCACCGAGCGCAGCGCGTGATACGACGTCCGGTAGGTCACCCCGAACGCCGCGGCCGAGGCGAAGTCCGCGTCGTCCGGCACTGCCGACGCCATCGCCGAATCAAGCAGCGCCAGTTCGGCAAGGGCGCCGATCGCGGTCGTCCCGAACACCCGCTGCCCGGGCTGGAACCGCGCGCCAGGACCCGCGGCCACCACCTCGCCGGCCAGCTCGTTGCCGGGCGTGAACGGCGGCGGAATCCGTATCTGATACTTGCCCGCGATTAGCAGCACGTCCGGAAAATTGACCGCCGCGGCGTGTACCCGCACCAGCAGCTGGCCCGGTCCCGGGACGGGATCGGGGACCTCGGCCAGCACGAGGTCCTCCGGTGCGCCGTAGGAAGTACAGACGACCGCGCGCATCAGCCGACGCCCAGACCGCGCAGGCAAAACCGCACCAGATGGGCGATGTCGTCGGCATCGGGCCGCTGCGCCGCGTCCACGTAGCGCCGCATCGTCGCGACGGTGCAGCTGAACACCGCTTCGACGTCGCGGTCGACGTCGCCGCTACCCAGCGCCGTGATCGGGTCGGCCAATAAATCGCGCATCGGACGCATCATCTCCCGTTCGGCCGCGTGCCGGCCGGTCCCGACGGACATCTGCCCGGCCGCCGCGCGACTCATGCTGATCAGGTGCGGGTCGGCGACCTGCGCCAGCGCACCGTCGATCCACCGCGCAACCTTGTCCTGCGGCCTGGCCTCCTTGGCCATCTGATGCGCAAGGTACGACGCGACCAGTCCCACCCCGCGCTCCATTACGGCCAGGATCAGGTCGTCCTTGCCGGCGAAATAGCGGTAGAACGCCTTGTTCGACGAGCCGGCCTCGGCGACGATGTCGCTGACCCGCGGCGGCTCCGGCGCGACACGCTCCATCACCCGGACGGCCGCCGCCAGGATGCGTTCCACCTCCTCGGTGGCCTCGCGTTGGCGGTCGTCGAGTGCCCGCTCGACAGCGGCGGTGACCCGGTTGGTCACGGCGAATCGGCCAGCGCTGTAATGCCGTACTTGGCGCGGGCGGCCTCCAGGCGGATGTCCCGTAGCTCGCTGGGCCACTCCGGGTCCTCGCTCTCGTAGCCCTTGAGCAACAGCTTGGCCAGATTGACCTTGTGCGCTTCGGTGGGGCCGTCGGCCAACCCGAGCGCCACCCCGCCCAGCAGCACGTTGACCAAGGGCAGCTGGTCGGTGGTGCCCAGCGCGCCATGCACCTGGATCGCCCGCAGCCCAATCGATTTGAGTACCTGCGACGCCAGGATCTTGCAGGCGCCGATCTCGGCGCGGGCCGCATGCTCGCCAGCGGTGTCGATCAGCCACGCCGCGTGCAACACCGCCAGCCGGAACGGCATCAGCTCGGTGTAGGAATCGGCGATGAACTGCTGCACCAGCTGCTTTTCCGCCAGCGAGCTGCCCTGGGTGAAACGGCTTTTCGCGCGCCGCGCCATCATCTCGACGGCCCGCTGCGCGACGCCGATCGAGCGCATTGCGTGATGCAACCGCCCGCCCGCCAGCCGCGCCTGCAGGATCAGGAAGCCTTGACCGGGCTCCCCGAGCAGCGCGTCGGAAGGCACCCGAACCTCGTCGTAGCGCACCAGCGAATGGCCCGGCTCGTTCGGTGACGCGCCGACGAGGTGGTAGTTGGCCTCGATGCTCAGCCCGTCGGTGCCCGCCGGGATCAGGAACGTCGACGCACCGCGGTGCACCGGCACGTCGGGGTCGGTGATCGCGACGACGATGAAGAACGACGCCACCGCGGCGTTGGAGGAGAAGAACTTTCGCCCGGTGATCACCCAGTCGTCGCCGTCCCGAACCGCGCGGGTGGTGAACACCCGCGGGTCGGCGCCACCCTGCGGTTCGGTCATGGAGAAGCAGGAGAAGATCTCGCCGGACAGCAGCCCGTCCAGGTAGCGGCCCTTCTGGTCCTGGGTGCCGAAGCGGGCGATGATCTCCGCGTTGCCGGTGTCGGGTGCCTGCGTCCCGAACACGATCGGCGCCCACGGACTGCGGCCCAGGATCTCGTTGATCAACGCCAGCTTCACCGCGCCGAAGCCCTGCCCGCCGAGGTCGGGACCCAGGTGCGGCGCCCATAAACCCTGGTCGCGGACCTGTTGTTTGAGCGGATCGACGATCCGGCGCCGCTCGTCGTTCAGCGGGAGGAACTCGCAGCCCGGAAACAGCACCTCGAGCGGCTCGACCTCGTCGTGGACGAACTCCCGAATCCAATCGAGCTTCTGCTGGAATTCGGGTTCGGTAGAGAAGTCCCAAGACATTCCGATGCTCCTGACTGTTAGGGGATGCCGCCGTCGGCGCGCAGGATCGAACCGGTGGTGAAACTGGACGCGTCGGAGGCCAGAAACAGCGCGGCGCCGATGATTTCGCGCGGGAAGCCCGGCCGCTTCAGCGAAAGGTGACCGAACATGTCTGTCTCCCGCTCGCCGAGGTTCCACGCCTTGCTGACGTCGGTCAGAAACGGCCCGGCCATTAGCGTATTCACCCGCACCGCGGGCCCGAACGCGCGCGCGAAGCCCTCGGTCATGGCGTTGAGACCCGCCTTGGCCGCGGCGTACGGAACGATGTCGGGGCTCGGGCGCAGCGAACCCGCCGAACTCACGTTGATGATCGAACCGCGGCCGGCGGCCACCATCCGCTCGCCCACCAGCGCCGAAAGCCGAAACGGGCCTTTGAGGTTGAGGTTGAACACCGAGTCGTACAGCTTCTCGGTCACGTCGCTCAGCTTGCCGTAGAGCGGCGACATGCCGGCGTTGTTGATCAACGTGTCGATCTTGCCGAACCGTTCGTAGGTCGCGTCGACCAATCCGTCGAGCTGATCCCAGCGGCCCACGTGGACCTGATACGGCATTGCGGTGCGGCCGGTCTCGGCCTCGATCTCCTTCGCCGCCGCCACGCAGTTGTCCATGTTGCGGCTGGCGATCACCACGTCGGCGCCGCAGCGCGCGAGGCCGAACGCCATCTCCCGGCCCAGTCCGCGGCTGCCGCCGGTGATCAGCACCACCTGGCCGGTGAGCTCGAAAAGCTGGTCGGCATAGCCCATTTCAGTGCCCCCCCGATGACCGTGCGAGTTCCGCGGCGGTGGCAATCAGCCGCGGGATCATTGCCCCGAACGCGCTTTGGATCTTGGGATCAACCTTCCCGGTCTTCATCCCGGCCGCATACGTCTTCTCCAGCACGATGCCGAGCTTCCAGTTCGCCAAAACCAGGTAGTAGTCGATGTTCTCGGTGGAAAGCCCGCTCACCGACTCGTAGTGCGACAGCAGCTCGCTACGCGAAGGCATGCCACGCATGTCCAGGTAGAAGCCGTCGGTGCTCGGCTCCTCCCCGTCGTAGCCCAACAGCGCCCACGCGAGGTCCAGCAGCGGATCGCCGACCGTGGTCATTTCCCAGTCCACGATCGCGGCCAGGCGTGCCGGCTCGCCGTGCGCGAACATCACGTTGGCGAATTGGTAGTCGCCGTGCATGATGCCCGGCGTGTAGTGCGCGGGCCGGTTGCGGCGCAGCCACTCGGCGGCCACGTCCAGGCCGGGCAGGTCGCGCACCTTGTACGCGTCGAGGAAGGCCAGCCAGCGGTCGACCTGCCGGTCGTGGAAGCCGTCGGGCCGGCCGAAGCCGTCGAGACCCTGCGCGCGCCAATCCACCCGGCCCAGCCGAGCGGCTCCCTCGACGAGCTGGAACGCCAGCCCACGCCGGGCCTGCAAGTCGGTGTCGAACGGTGCCTCCCACCCGCCGTCCATCGGGCTCCAGCCGTCGATCGCCCGCATCACGTAGAACGGCATGCCGAGCACGGCGCCGGTGTCGTCGGCGGCGATCATCTCGGCGTGTGGGACGTCGGTCCCGGACAGCGCTCGCACCAGCCTGATCTCGCGCAACAGGCCGTCGATGCGGGCGTCATCGGCGCGCGGGCCGGGCATGCGCAGCACCATGCGCTCCGAACCGCGGTGGATCAGGTACAGCGTGTTCTGCGAGCCGCCGCTGAGTTGCTCCAGCGCCGGTTCCTCGCCGTGGCCCGGGGCATCGCTCGCATCGAGCCAACGTCCCAGCACGCCCGGATCCAGTCGGGTACCGCTCGCAGCCACCATTGTCTTCACGCCCCGCTCTCCCGACAGAGAATAGCATTCTCCGGCGGCATGAGAAGGCCGGAAATCTCCCGTGCGAGGCTTGGGCCATGCAACTGCTTCTGGTCCGGCACGCCCTGCCGCTGCGCAGCGAACACGGCGAGGGCTCCGACCCGGACCTGTCCGACGACGGATTGGCGCAGGTCGCGCGCCTGCCCGAGGCGCTGGCGCGGTTCCCCATCGCTCGGGTGGTGAGCAGTCCGCAGCGCCGCGCGATCCAGACGGCCGAGCCCGTCGCGGCCGCGTGCCAGCTGTCGATCGAAATCGACGACCGGTTCGCCGAATACGACCGCGACCTTCCCATGTACATCCCCGTCGAGCAGATCCGGAAAGAGAACCCGCAGGAATGGGAGCGGATGGCCCAGGGGCATCTGCCCAGCGCGGTCGACGAGGACGCGTTCCGGGCCCGGGTCCGCGCGGCGGTCGACGACGTCGTCGCCAAGGCTGATCCCGAGGACACGGTGGCGGCGTTCAGCCACGGCGGAGTGATCAACGTGATCCTGCACGAGATCCTGGGCACGCCCCGGTTGCTCTCTTTTCCGATCGACTACGCGTCGGTGACCCGATTGCTGTTCTCCCGCAGCGGCCAGCCGACCGTCGCGAGCGTCAACGGCACCGAACACGTGTGGGATTTGCTGCCGCGAAATCAGCGGTTGTAGCCATTTTCGGTCATCGTCAGACTGCATCCAGGGCCAACCAAACCGCCGGACCCGCGCCCGCACCGCAGGATCGAAGCCACAGGTGCAGAGTCGATGACGCCGGGAGCGGTGGTAAACAAGTCAGGTGACTTCGCCTGACGGGCTCGACCTGGCCGCGCTGGACCGGTACCTGCGTTCCCTCGGCGTCGACCGGGACGGCGAGCTGCAGGGACAACTGATCTCCGGCGGCCGCTCCAACCTCACCTTTCGGGTTTACGACGACACGTCGAGCTGGCTGGTGCGGCGGCCGCCGCTGCACGGGCTGACGCCGTCGGCGCACGACATGGCCCGCGAGTACAGGGTCGTTGCCGCGCTGCAGGACACGCCCGTTCCGGTGGCGCGCACGATCGCGCTGTGCGAGGACGACGCGGTGCTGGGCGCGCCGTTCCAGATCGTCGAATTCGTTGCCGGACAGGTGGTGCGGCGGCGCGCCGAGCTCGAGGCGCTGGGCCGCCGCGCCATCGACGGCTGCGTCGACGCCCTGATCCGGGTGCTCGTCGACCTGCACAACGTCGATCCGAACGCCGTCGGGCTCGGCGATTTCGGCAAGCCCAGCGGCTACCTGGAGCGTCAGGTACGCCGCTGGGGTTCGCAATGGGAGCTGGTGCGCCTGCCCGACGATTACCGCGACGCCGACGTGGAACGCCTGCATTCCGGTCTGCAGCAATCGATTCCACCGCAGGGCCGCACGTCGATCGTGCACGGCGACTACCGGATCGACAACACCATCCTGGCCGCGGATGACCCGACCCGGGTGCTCGCCGTCGTGGACTGGGAACTCTCGACGCTGGGCGACCCGATCAGCGACGCGGCCCTGATGTGCGTCTACCGCGACCCCGCGCTGGATCTGATCCTGAGCGCCCAGGCCGCCTGGACGTCGCCGCTGCTCCCGACGGCCGACGAACTGGCCGACCGCTACTCGCTGGTGTCCGGGCGGTCACTGGCGCACTGGGAGTTCTATATGGCGCTGGCCTACTTCAAGCTGGCCATCATCGCCGCCGGGATCGATTTCCGCAGGCGCATGTCGGAGCAGGCGCAAGGCAACGAGGACGCGTCGGAAGGGCCCGAGGTCGTGGCGCCGCTGATCTCCCGCGGTCTCAGCGAACTCGCCAAGCTAACTGGCTAGCTTCGCCGCCTTGAGGGCCGCTACGTGGCTCCTTCGGGCGGCGCGCCGCAACTGCAGGATCCGCGCCGTGCCGACGGCCACGGTGAGCAGGCCGCCGACGATCGCCGCTAGCAGGATTGCCACACCCAGGGGCAGCCTCCAGTGCCAGCCAAGGAAGGTGAACGGCGCGGACTCGGGGTTCTGGGTGATGAAGACCAGCAGCAGGATCAGGATGAGGAAACCGAGTATCAACGACGTCCACAGGGCGCCGGCCCGGGTCAACTTCGCTGCCGGATCGGCGGTCGGGGGAAGTGCGACCGGCGCCGGCGTGGACTTGTCGGACGAGGCAGGGGTGTCGCTGCTCATAGGACCATCTTTGTCCCATTGGCAACAAAATGAAACACGCCCACGCCGGAAACCTCGGGACGCGTGAACCGGACGCAGCAGCGACTCGTCCTCACGGACATTACTGTCAACCCTATGACGAGGCCGTGGCGCGCGCTGAGCGCGACAGTTTCCGCCGCGGCGTGCCTGGTGGCGGTGTGCCTCGTCGCGGCGTGCAGCAGTTCCGATCCACTCGGGACGGAAACGCGCAGCCCGAAATCCATCGTCGTCGGGTCGGGGGACTTCCCCGAATCCGAGGTCGTCGCCGAAATCTACGCGCAGGCGTTGCAGGCCAACGGATTCGAGGTCGGCCGGCGGATGGGCATCGGCAGCCGCGAAACCTACATCCCCGCGTTGAAGGACCATTCCATCGACCTGGTGCCGGAGTACATCGGGAACTTGCTGCTGTACTTCGCCCCGAATGCCACCGCGACCATGTTGGACGCCGTCGAGCTGGAGCTCTACAAACAGCTGCCCGGTGATCTGTCGATCCTGACGCCGTCGCCGGCCACCGACACCGACACCGTCACCGTCACCGGCGGGACCGCGGCCATGTGGAACCTGAAGACGATTCGAGACTTGGCCGCACATTCGGCGGACGTGAAGTTCGCGGCGCCGTCGGCGTTCCAGACCAGGCCGTCGGGACTGCCGGGGCTGCGGCAGAAGTACGGACTCGACGTCAGTCCGGGCAACTTCACCGCCATCAACGACGGCGGCGGGGCGGTGACGGTGCGAGCGTTGGTGGAGGGCAAGGCGACTGCCGCAAACATCTTCAGCACGTCGCCGGCCATCCCGCAGAACCACTTGGTGGCGCTCGAGGATCCCGAGCACAACTTCCTCGCCGGAAATATTGTGCCGCTGGTGAATTCGCAGAAGAAGACCGACCGCCTCAAGAACGTGCTGGATGCGGTATCGGCGAAGCTGACCACCGAGGGCCTGGCCGCGCTCAACGCCTCGGTGTCTGGCAACTCCGGCATCGACATCGACCAGGCGGCACGAAACTGGGTGCGTTCCAACGGCTTCGACCACCCCCTCGGGAAACCGGCTGGCAGTTGATCACTTTCGACGATGTCAGCAAGGAATTCGCCGACGGAACGACCGCCGTCGAGCACCTGAACCTGCAAGTCCCCGACGGTGAGTTGACGGTCTTCGTCGGCTCCTCCGGCAGCGGCAAGACCACGGCGCTGCGGATGATCAATCGGATGATCGAGCCGACCAGCGGCACCATCACCGTCAACGGCAAGGACGTGTCCACCGTCGACCCGGTGCGGCTGCGGCTCGGGATCGGCTACGTCATCCAGAACGCCGGGCTGATGCCCCACCAACGCGTCATCGACAACGTCGCGACGGTGCCGGTGCTGAAGGGCCAGTCCCGCAGGGCCGCCCGCAAGGCCGCCTACGAGGTGCTCGAACGGGTGGGCCTGGACGCCAGGCTCGCCACCCGCTATCCGGCCCAGCTGTCCGGCGGTGAACAACAACGCAT
Source organism: Mycobacterium sp. NGS68 (assembly GCF_059812195.1). Taxonomy (NCBI): domain Bacteria; kingdom Bacillati; phylum Actinomycetota; class Actinomycetes; order Mycobacteriales; family Mycobacteriaceae; genus Mycobacterium; species Mycobacterium sp. NGS68. The sequence goes on from NZ_JCALCE010000013.1 coordinate 15,107, forward strand.
CGGGGTGGCGCGTGCCCTGGCCGCCGATCCGCCGATCCTGTTGATGGACGAGCCGTTCTCCGCCGTCGACCCGGTGGTGCGGCACGAGCTGCAACGCGAGATCCTGCGTCTGCAAAGCGAATTGCGCAAGACGATCGTGTTCGTCACGCACGACATCGACGAGGCGCTGCTGCTCGCCGACAAGGTCGCCGTGTTCCGGCACGGCTTGTTGCAGCAGTACGACGAACCCACCCGGCTGCTGTCGCGGCCCGCCAACGACTTTGTGGCCAGGTTCATCGGCCTGGGCCGTGGCTACCGGTGGTTGCAGCTCGTCGACGCGGACGGGCTGCCGCTGCACGACATCGCGTGCATCCCCGCGGCGGGTCTCGCCGGCGCCACCGCCGACGGCTGGGCCTTGGTGGTCGACGACGAGGGCGCGCCGCTGGGCTGGATCGACGCCGACGGCCTGTGCCGGCACCGCGACGGTGCTCCGCTGTCCGACAGCATGAGCGGGGTCGGCTCGGTGTTTCGGCTGGGCGGCAACCTCAGCCAGGCGCTGGACGCGGCGCTGTCGTCGCCGTCGTCGGTGGGTGTGACGGTCGATGGTGGCGGCAAGGTGGTCGGCGGCGTCGTCGCCGTCGACGTGCTGGCCGCGGCCGAAGCCCGGCGCCAGGCGGAACGGGCCTGACATGCACTACCTGCTGAACCACCTGCCCGACGCCTGGAAGCTGACCGTGGTGCACCTGCGGCTGGCGTTGGTACCGGTGCTGCTCGGGCTGGCTATCGCGGTGCCGCTGGGCATGGCGGTGCAGCGGGCGCCACTTGCCCGACGGCTGACCACCGCGACCGCCAGCGTGGTGTTCACCATTCCGTCGCTGGCCCTGTTCGTGGCCCTGCCGATGATCATCGGGACACGCATCCTCGACGAGGCCAACGTGATCGTCGCGCTGACGGCCTACACCACCGCGCTGCTGGTGCGTTCGGTGCTCGAGGCGCTGGACGCGGTGCCCGCGCCCGTCCGTGACGCCGCCACCGCCGTCGGCTACGGGCCGATCGCCCGGATGGTGAAAGTCGAGCTGCCGCTGTCGATCCCGGTACTGGTCGCCGGCCTGCGGGTGGTCGTCGTGACCAACATCGCGATGGTCTCGGTGGGTTCGGTGATCGGCATCGGCGGCCTGGGCACCTGGTTCACCGAGGGCTATCAGACGAACAAGAGCGACCAGATCGTCGCCGGCATCATGGCGTTGTTCGTGCTTGCCGTCGTGATCGACGCGCTGATCGACGTGACGGGCCGGCTGGCGACGCCGTGGGAGCGCGCCGCGCGGCGCGCCCGTCGGCGTTCGGTGGTGGCTCCGATCGTCGGCGGTGCGCGATGAACTTCGTCGGGCAGGCCGTGTCCTACCTGCTCACCGCCGACAACTGGTCCGGCCCCGTCGGGCTGGCGGCGCGCATCGCACAGCATCTGGAATACACCGCGCTGGCGGTGGGCGCGTCGGCGCTGATCGCGGTCCCGATCGGGCTGATCATCGGCCACACCGGACGCGGCTCGCTGCTGGTGGTCGGCGCCGTGAACGGCCTGCGTGCGCTCCCGACGCTGGGGGTGCTGTTGCTCGGGGTACTGCTGTTCGGGCTGGGCCTGGGGCCGCCGCTGGTGGCGCTGATGCTGCTGGGTGTCCCGTCGCTGCTGGCCGGCACGTACGCGGGCGTCGCCAACGTGGACCCGACGGTGGTCGATGCGGCCCGCGCCATGGGCATGACCGAGGCCCAGGTGCTGCTGCGCGTCGAGGTGCCGAACGCGCTGCCGCTGATCCTGGGCGGCCTGCGCAGCGCGACGCTGCAGGTGGTCGCCACGGCCACGGTGGCCGCCTACGCCAGCCTCGGCGGGCTGGGGGGCTACCTGATCGACGGGATCAAGGTGCGCCAATTTCATCTCGCGCTGGTGGGGGCGCTGATGGTGGCGGCGTTGGCGCTGATCCTCGACGGCCTGCTGGCGCTCGCGGTGTGGTTGTCGGCCCCCGGCACCGGCCGGCTGCGCAGGGTCCTCGGGCGGCGCGACCGTATACCCGCAACAGCAGTTCGCGACAACTCTGCCGCGGTTGGCGGACACGCTCTACGGTAGGGGAGTGAACGCAGCCTCTTCTGATTCGACTCCGCGCGTCTGGCCGGCGATGTTGACCTGGCGCGCACAGGACGTCTCGCGCATGGAATCGGTACGAGTGCAGTTGTCCGGCAAGCGAATCCGTGCCAACGGCCGCATCGTGGCGGCCGCCACCGACGGCAACCCGGCGTTCGGCGCCTACTACGAGCTGCAGACCGACGAGACCGGCGCGACCAAGCGGTTCGGGCTGACCGTCACCCTGTCCGAGCGGGAGCGTCAGCTCGCCATCTCGCGTGACGAGGAAAACATGTGGTTGATCACCGACCACCAGGGTGAGCGGCGGGCCAGCTACAACGGGGCGCTGGACGTCGACGTGGTGTTCAGCCCCTTCTTCAACGCGCTGCCGATCCGCCGCCTGGGCCTGCACGAGCGGGCGGACACGCTCGTGTTGCCGATGGTCTACGTCAACGTGCCCCAGATGACCGTCGACGCGGCCACCGTCAGCTACACCAGCGAGGGACGGCTGGATGGCATCAAGCTGCGGTCGCCGGTCGCCGACACCACCGTGCGCGTCGACGCCGACGGGTTCATCGCGGACTATCCAGGCTTGGCAGAGCGGATCTGATCACCCCGCCCGCCCGGCCGGCGGCGGCGAGCTCCTGACGCCAATTCTCGGCGCCGATGGCGGTCGTAAGGATGTCGAAGCGCGGGAAGCTGTCGTAGCGGGTTCGTGCGGCGTGGCCCGCCTCGACGAGCTCCTGAACGGAGTTGTGCGAGGCCAGCGAGTCGCGCGCGCGGCTCAGCCGCTCGATGACCTGATCCGCCGACCGCAGCAGCTCGGTCGAGTTGCCTTCGCACATCGCCCGCACCAGGTCCGGCGCCGTGCCCGCCACCCGGGTGGCATCCCGGAAGGACCCCGCGGCCAGCGCGAAGGCGAGCGGCACCTCGGCGGCGGTGACGGCCAGCGCCTCGGCGAGCAAATGTGGCAGGTGGGAGATCGCGGCCGCCGCCGCGTCGTGCTCGTCGGACTTTGCCGGCACCACCACCGCGCCGCAGTCCAGCGCCAGCGCCATGACCATCGACCACACCGTCGGGTCGACGTGGTCGTCGACGCTGAGGACCCACGGCGCCCTGGTGAACAGCCCGCCGTGGCCCGCCGCCCAGCCCGAGTGGGCGGTGCCCGTCATCGGATGACCGCCGACGAACCGCGCCTGCAGCCCGGCCGCGGCGACCTCGTCGAGCACGGCGCACTTCACACTGGTGACGTCGGTCAGCGGGCAGTCGGGCGCGGATTCGCTGATGTGCGACAGCATGGTCGGCAGCGCGGGCATGGGAACGGCCAGCACGATCAGCGCCTCGGTCTCGGCCGCGCGGCCCAGCGCTTCGCTCAGCTCGGTGGTGGCGTCGTAGCCGTCGGAGCGGGCGCCCTGCATGCCCTCCACGGACCGGTTGTAGCCGAACACGTCGCGGCCGGAGGCGGCCGCCGCCCGCATAATCGAACCGCCGATCAGCCCAAGTCCGAGAACACACACCGGCGTCTGGAAAACGGGGCGAGCCATCCTTCAAGGTTGGCACAGCTGGCCCGCGGCGCCGCTGTCAGGTGCGGCGGCTCATCTGGTCAGGGACCTGGCCAGCGACTAGCGTAGGCGCCCATGGGAGCACAACGGGCTTCAGCAACAGGCCCGTCGTCGGACACACCGGACGGCTACGGCGTTGCCGTCGTACGCGAAGAGGGCCAGTGGCGCTGTTCGGCGATGGCGGCGAATTCACTGACGAGTCTGGCCGCCGCCGAGACGGAGCTGCGCGAGCTCCGCAGCTCGGGCGCGGTCTTCGGCCTTCTCGATGTCGACGACGAGTTCTTCGTCATCCTGCGCCCGGCGCCGTCGGGAACCCGGCTGCTGCTGTCGGACGCCACCGCCGCGCTGGACTATGACATCGCCGCCGAAGTCCTGGACAACCTGGACGCCGACATCGACCCCGAGGACCTCGAGGACGTCGACCCGTTCGAGGAAGGCGATCTGGGGTTGCTGTCGGACATCGGCCTGTCCGAGTCCGTGCTGGGCGTCATCCTCGACGAGACCGACCTGTACGCGGACGAGCAGCTGGGCCGCATCGCCCGGGAGATGGGCTTTGCCGACCAGCTGTCGGCGGTGATCGACCGCCTCGGTCGGTGACCGCAAGCGCGGCGGAGCCGGGCGCAGCGGGTCGCCGCCATCAGGCCGGGTCGGTGACCGCTTTTGACGAAGACCTGATCCGCGCGGCGCTGTCGGCTGCCGCGACAGCTGGCCCGCGCGACGTTCCGATCGGCGCGGTGGTGTTCGGCGCCGACGGATCCGAGCTGGCCCGGGCCGTGAACGCCCGCGAAGCCCTAAGCGATCCGACCGCGCACGCCGAGATCCTGGCGCTGCGGGCGGCGGCTTTGGTCCTGGGCGACGGGTGGCGGCTGGAGGGGGCCACGCTGGCCGTCACCGTCGAACCGTGCACCATGTGCGCGGGGGCGCTGGTGCTCGCCCGCGTCGGGCGGCTGGTGTTCGGCGCGTGGGAACCCAAGACCGGCGCGGTCGGGTCGCTGTGGGACGTGGTGCGTGATCGCCGGCTCAACCATCGCCCGGAAGTGCGTGGCGGCGTGCTGGCTGCCGAGTGTGCTGCGCCGCTGGAAGCGTTCTTCGCCCGCCAGCGATTGGGTTGAGGGCGGTGACGTTCGGTAAGCTGCTCCGCGGTGGCGTGTCCGAGCGGCCTAAGGAGCACGCCTCGAAAGCGTGTGACGGCTAAAACCGTCCGAGGGTTCAAATCCCTCCGCCACCGCCATAGCTGTACGCGCGAGCGTAACCCGGCTGCCGTTTCGGGCTCCCCGATTTCGCAGTGCGGTTACGCTCGCGGCCCACGCGAGCCACGCGAGCCACGCGACTCCCGGACCGCGGTCCGGAAGCGATTGCGACGGTTGAGTTTCGGCGCCACAACGGGCTCGGCGCCCTGACTACATGAATCCGACTTGAGGTTGCCCAAAGCCGTCTCGGACGGCACGCCGATGTTCTAAGGTCTGCACCACATTTGACCCACGCCGTCATCGAGTGAGGGGACGTTCGTCATGTCGTTTGTCATCGCCGGAGTTGAGCAGATCGCGACCGCCGTAGCGGACGTGTCGAACATCGAAACCGCACTCGCGCGAGCCAATGTGGCCGCGGCATTGCCAACCACCCGGTTGTCTGCCGCCGCGGGTGACGAGGTGTCGGTGGTGATCGCGAGATTGTTCGGGGGTTATGGCGAGGCGTATCAGTCGATAGGCACGAGGCTGACGCAGGCGCAGGCCAGGTTCGCGGAGTTGCTGAGCATCGCGCAGGAGTCCTACGCCAGCACCGAAGCCGCGAACGTCTCGCCGTTGCAAACCGCCGCCGACAACGTGCTGGGTGTACTCAACGCGCCCACGAACGCGCTCTTGGGGCGCCCGTTGATCGGCAACGGGGCCGACGGCGCGGCCGGCACCGGGCAGGCCGGTGGGGACGGCGGGATCCTGTGGGGCAACGGCGGCGCGGGCGGGTCGGGCGCCTACGGTCGGGCGGGCGGAGCCGGCGGCAATGCGGGGCTGATCGGTAACGGTGGTATCGGCGGCGCCGGCGGTCTCGGACGCGGGGTCGGTGGCGCCGGCGGCACGGGCGGGTTGCTGCTGGGCGACGGCGGCGCCGGCGGCAACGGCGGGGCCGGCACCATCACGTACGGCAGAGGCGGAGTCGGCGGCAGCGCGCTGTCCCCGTTCGGCGTCGCGGGTGCTAGCGGCACTGGCGGATTCGGTCAGGGCAACCTGTTGATGGTGAGTTCCCAGGAAGAGGCCCTCGCGCTGGTCGCGGGCGCGCCTGACGAGAACTTCCTGTTGATCGGAACCGACGGCACGAATCTGAGCAGAATCCTGGCCGACCCCGACGGCACCCCGAACTTCCACCTGCTGATGGGCCAGAGCGTCACCTCCGCGTCGACGATCATCGGCCATACCACCGTCTCCAACCCCTCCTGGACGACCATTCAGACCGGGGTGTGGAGCGAGACGGCCGGCGTGACCAACAACGTGTTCACGCCCTGGACGTACGACAACTGGCCGACGGTGTACAACCAGCTCGAGGCCGTTTATGGCGATAACGTCAACACCACGGTCATCGCCAACTGGCCCGTCATCACCGACATCGCCGGCGCCGGGTCGCACCCCGCCGACCACATTCAGTTCGTGCCGCATGCCGCGAACGACACCTACTGGGAAGCGTCGCAACGCGCGGTCGGCGAGCAAACCCGGACGGCGATCATGGCCGCCGACCCGGACAAAGGGAATCTCATCTTCTCCTACTACGTGGGCGTCGACGAGATGGGTCACGCCTACGGCGGCGATTCGCCGCAGTACGCGCAGGCCCTTCGGACCATGGACTCCATTCTCGGGAAGCAGGTTGTACACGATCCCGGTGTGTTGGGAGCGGTCGCCGACTGGGAGGCCAATCCCAACAACCACGGCGAGCAATGGGACGTGCTCGTGGTCACCGACCATGGTCATATCGGACCAGACCAGTTCGGCCGTGGCCACGGTTTCCAATCCCCGCTCGAGACACAGACATTCTTCATGTGGGATCAGGCCTACACCGATGCGCATGACGGGTGGATCAACAACTCGTGGCAAATCGTCGATACGACGCCGACGATCATGAATCAGTTCGGTATTGCGCCGTTCAATTACATGCAGGGTGCGCCCCTGACGGCCCCCGTCTTCGACGCCACCTACGTCAATCCCGGCGGCAACCTATTCAGCGTGCTCAGCGCCGATTTCGCCGCACAGGGCTACCCGAGTATCGCGACCCAGCTGAGCCTCAACTCCCGCACGATCGCGGCCACGATTCCGTACCTGGTGTACGACCCGATCAACAGCTTCGTCGAGTCGATGCCCGACTTCCTGCAGGCACCGGTCTCCTGGGTCGGCGCCGGCGTCTACCAGTCACTCAACATCCCCGCGCAGATCTTCGTCCGGCTGACCGGCGTCACCGGCAACCAGATCATCCCGCCTGTACTCAACCCGTTCCTGCCCGCGGCTTCGGCCGCCTCGCTCGCAGCCGTGTCGGAATTCGCCGTCGACTGGGACGACCTGCTGGGCCTTGCCAGAGCTGCGTGACAAAGCCCGTTACCGGACGCCGCCTCGATCCTGTGCGAACAACGCGTTGCCAGTCAGCGTGCGCATCGCCTGCATTTCGCTGTCGCGGTAGGGGCGCCCGTCGGGCAGCAGCAGGTCGTGGAACCAGACTTTCGGGACTACCGGGTACGGGTGGTCCCACGAATCCCACGGAAAGTAGGTCTGTGTCTTGCCGGCCACCAGACCCCAGTTGAACGCGCCGACGTTGTGGCGCTTGGCAACCGGCAAGATCCCCTCCACTGTGCTGCCCTGCGACCGGGCCATGTACTCGGTGCACATGATCGGCCGTCCCAGCGGTGCAAGTTCGGCGATCCGGCCCTCGAACTCGCCCGGCGGGGCATAGCTGTGGAAGGTGATCACGTCGGAGTTGTTCAGCTGGATGTTCGCGATTTCGCTGCGGCTCCCCGGGTCCGCCCAGGGGCCGTCCCAGACGCCGCTCGTCAGTGGTTGGCCCGGACTGACCGAACGCGCCCACTGGAACACCTGCGGCAGTAGCTCCGCCACCCGCTCGATCTTGTCTTTCCGTTCGACGCTGCGGTACACCTTCGCGGGGTTGTCGGGTTCGTTCCACAGGTCCCAACCGAGCACCCGGTCGTCGTTGCGGAATTGGCCCAGTACCCCAGTGACGTACTGCTGCAGCACGCCCCGGTAGTTGCGGTCGTCCAGGTGCTCGGCGCCCGGGCTCTGCACCCAACCGGAGTTGTGCACCCCCGGCCGCGGGGCGCGCTGCCGCCCTGGCCTGGGCAGCGGGTCCCAGCAGGAATCGAACAGGACGAACAGGGGTTTGATGCCGTGGCGCGCGGCGATGCCGACGAACTGCGCCAGGCGGCGCTGGAATCCTTGGCTGTCCTGCGCCCACAGCTGGTCGTGCAGGAACACCCGCACAGCGTTCACGCCGTGCACGCGGGCCACGCCCAACTCGCCGTCGATGCGGCGGGCGTCGAAGGTGTCCGTCTGGAACATCTCGAGCTGGTTGATCGCGGTCGAGGTGACGAAGTTGGCGCCGACGAGCCAGCCCTGCGCCTGATACCAACGGTTGACCCGGTCCGCCGACCAGCGCGCTTCTTCCGCCGAGACCCGAGGCATGTGGGCCAGCGCCGTGCCGACCGCCAGCAGCAGCGGAATCTTGAAGGCAGTACGACGGTTCACCACAACTCCATGATTTCGCGCCGCGGCGCTACCGGAGGTCTCACCCACTTCAGGTCGGAAATTGTTATCTCCTTGTGACTTAACGTATTCAGTGCGACTCGCAGGCGATGCCGTCGTGGTCGCGGTCAAGCTTTGGCGAGTAGGCCGGATCCCCCTTGGGGATGTCGTAGCGGCCGTCGGCGTGGGCCGCCGAACAGTTCGGGTACGGCGGTCCGGCGACCGCGGACGGTGCGACGGCCACACTCACCACGGCAGCGACGCCGACACCGGCAAGCGCCCCTAAGACAACACGAATCACCCTGACCCCCAGCCCCGAACAGCCCTTTATCTAGGGCCGCTTGTAATAACGAGTGGGAGCTTACGTGGTGGCGTACCGGCGTGCGCCAAAACCGCGAAAGTTCAACAGCGTCAAGGCGACAGCGGCGGAACCGGGATGGTGATCGCGTTCGGGCCCGCCGACTCCGAGGGGCTGGTCGAAGGCTTCCGGGTGCGCTTCGTCGTCTGCTTGGTCGTGCTGCTCGGCGCGACGGTGGAGGTCGCCGGCGCACCGGGACCGGACATGTGCGACGTGATGCCCCAAACCACCAGCCCAGCCAGGACGACGACGATCACGGCCACCGCGAGCAGGACGGCCGGCTTGCGATACCAGGGTCGGCGTGCCGGCGCCGGGGCGGTTCCGGCGCCGGATGGTGCCGGGGCGCCGCCGGACGGCCTGGTGGCGGGCGGGCCAACCGGTTCGCCGCCGCTGAGGCCGACGGCGGCTCTGCCCGCCGCCGCGGCTTCCTGGCTGGAGGCGCCGCCCAGCGCCGCGCGCAGAGCCGCCTCGGCGGCGGTCTTGACTCGCGCCTCGTCGCCGCCGATCTGTTTGTGCGCCCACTGCAGCCACTGGTCTCGCTTCGCGCTCAGCTCGGAGTTGGCGCCCTCGGCATCGGTCATGGTCACCCCGTACAGGTCGGCGGCAGGACCTACATGATCGCACTAAGCGCGCGTCAGATCCGATCCGAGATGGTCTGCAGGACGGTATTCGCGATCTGCTCGGCCGTGCGCGGGAAGTGGGCGACGGATACGTCGATCAGCACCGACGACTTCACGCGATAGGCGTCGAAGCACTGGTTCTCGGCGCACCGCTGGATCGTCGTCGGATCCGGTTGGCGCACGGTGAATCTGTAGTTCGGTACGTTCTGCGCGGCGCATGCGGTCAGGGCTGCCGCGACGCGGTCGAACGCGGCGCGGGCCGCCTCGGGATCCGCGTAGACGCCGACGGCCTGGGTCACACCGGCATTGCTGGCCCCGATGTAACCGACCGACCGGAATTGCTTCCAGTCGCTGCCGAAGGCGACGTCCTGGTTGTAGGCGGCCTGGCATTGACTCGGGTACTGGGAGTCGTATTGATGCATGCTGCGCGGCTGGCGCACGTCGAGCCGGTCCCTCGAGTTCAGGTCCGGGGCGTCGGCGATGCGGCGCACCTCGTCGAGGCTGACGATCAACGAGTCCGCGGAAGGTCCGGGGTCCGCGTTGACCCGCAACGGCAGGCAAGCCGACATGAGGACCGCGCAACAGGCCACGACCGCCGCAGCGAATTTCTCGACCATCAGCCACCTACGTGATAGTTGCGATTTTGGCCCAGACGCAACGGGCTGACCTCGACGGGCACGCCCGAGCCCTCGGCCTGGATCATCAATCCATTACCCGCATACACTGCCACGTGGGTCGAGTCGCCCGGCGGCCCATAGTAAATGAGGTCCCCAGGCTGCAGCGCCGAGTTCGGAACTATTGTCGCGCCGAGCTCTTGCAGCTCTCGTTCCTGGGACACGGTGTTGCCCGAGCCGATGTTGACGCCGCTACCTTCCACGGTGGCGAACCGGGCCAGACCCGAGCAGTCGAACCCGGTGCGGTTCTGGTCGTTGTAGGTCCACGACTCGTCCTCGGTGTCGTTGCGGTGACCGACCGACACCCCCGGCGCCTTCGGGTCGTGGCCGCCGCCCCATGCGTAGGACACGCCTTGCTGTTTGGCGGCCGCCCCGACGGTCTTCAGCCGAGGGTCGGACACGGCCTCGGGGTTGGGCAGGACCAGGGTCGCGGGATTGACGGCGCCGGCCGCCGTCCCGTCGCTCTGTGTCAGGTACTTCAGCCACGCGGCGTCGCGCTCGGGGCCCGCGGGCCCGTCGTATCCCGGGGGGTTGTCGACGAGCCGCACTTGGTCCGACGAGCCGGGGCTGACGCGCATCGGCGGCTGGTCGCTCGGGTCACCGGCGAGCGTCGGGTCCAGACCGGTCTCGTAGGGCGGGTCGTTGGGCTTCGGGCCCGGCACGGTGTCGGGGGCCGGCTGCGGAGTGTCTTCGGGGAATCCGAAGGCATCGAGCTTGACGTCGCCGACGGCGGCGCGCAGCGCGGTGGCCAATTCCTGGTCGGCGGTTTGAGCCTGAGCCTTGACGGTGTCCAGTTGCTGCTGCAGGGTCTTGACCGCGTTGATGAAAGCGGGGTCGTTTCCGCGTCCGGCGCCGGTGTTGCCGATGTCGACCTTCCAGTCGGACGTCACCTTCCAGCCGTTGGCGCGCGCGGTGTCGTCGATGTCGCGCAACGCCGTCTTCACCGCGCCGATGTCCTTCTCGGCCCGCGAGATCGCCGCGGCCACCCGCGCGGATTCCTGCCCGTGCTCGTCGAGGTCGGCGCGAACCTTGCCCAGGTCCTGACGGAACGCCTCACCGCCCGCGCCGTGCCAATCCGACAGGTTGTCCTCGACCGCGCGGAGATTCTCGCCGAGCCGATGCAGGGTCTTGCCCCGGTCCGTGGCGACGTCGAACGCGCTGTGAATCGCCGCGACGTCCCATGCCCGCACGTCGTCGGGGGTCAGCGGTTCCATGCTGGGCAGCCGACGCTAGGTCTGCAGCGAGTGCGACGACGCCTGCTCGACGGCGTCGTAGGACCGTCCCGCGTGCACCACGCCGTTCCCTAGCCCGTTGACCCGGGCCTGGTGCGTCGAATGCTGGGCCTGCCAGCGGTTCGCCACCTCGCCCAGCGCTTGCCGGGAGGCACCCACCCAGCCCGTCGCGGCCGAGTCCAGCTCCGCCTCGTGGCCGGCGAAGTTCATCGAGGCGTTGGACATCGCCGCGAAGACATGTTCGCTGCCGGCCTGCAGTTTGCCCGTGTTCACCCGCGTCGCGTCGGCCATGGCAGTCCCTTCTTCCGCTGGCTTATGCGGCGATGGTAGGCACGGCCGGTGCCGCTATGCAGCAGTCATCCGAAGTCATCGCGCGCCATACGGCTGCTGTGGTTGCGGCGGCTGCTGTGGTTGCGGGGGCTGCTGTGGGGCGCCGCCGCCGTAGCCCAGTTGGGAGGCGGTATAGCGCGCGCCGTCGGAGACCGGCACGGCCATCACCGCGGTGCCGTACGCGCAGATCTCGGTCCACACCTCGCCGATCTCGGTGGTGTCGAAGCGCATCGCGATGATCGCGTTGCCGCCCTTTGCGCGCGCCTCGGCGAACAGCCGGTTCATCGCCTCGTTGCGGCTCTCGGCCAGGTTCTTCGTCATGCCCTGCAACTCCCCGCCGAACATGGACTTGAAGCTGGCACCCATCTGGGAGAAGGCGTTTCGCGATCGGACGGTGAGCCCGAAGACCTCGCCGCATACGCGCTGGATCTCCCAACCGGGAAGGTCATTGGTGGTGACGACGAGCACAGGATCGCCTTTCTGCCGAGGTTAGCGGGCTATTCCCGGTGCAGGGTACCGGCCGGGCGGGGCGGGTTCACGACGCGTCCCGCCCGCGTCTACCGTCGGTGTCATATTGGCAACGGCGCGTCGAGGAGGTCGCGTGAGTTCAGCGAGTCCCGACATCGGCGACATCGACTTCGACGATCTGACATCGCCCAGGCTGACCGACATCCAACGCCAGATACTGAAATACACCGAAGCCCGGCACGTCGACCTCGACGCCGGACAGCTGCTCGCCGAGGCCGTCGAGCAGGCGGGGGTCGCCGACCTCGACGACACCGACGGCTTCGGCGAGCGACTGACCACGCACGTGGAAGCCATCGACGGCGACGAGGGGCTGACCGAGCTCACCCGTTCGTCGTTGCGGCAACGGGTCGTTCGCCTGCTGCGCAACCGGTTGTCGTTGACCGACCTCGTCAAGCGGTATCCCGAGATCGAGTCGATCCCGATCGAGAAGCCCCTGATCGTCGTCGGGATGCCGCGCTCCGGAACCACGCACCTGGTGAACCTCATCGCCGCCGACCCGGGCCGGCGCGCGCTGCCCTACTGGGAGAGCCAGGATCCGATCCCGGCGCTCGGGATGGGCCCGGACATCTTCGGCGTGGATCCGCGCTACGCGCGGGCCAAGGCCGAGCACGAAGCCCTGATGGCCAGCGCCCCGCTGGTCGCCGCCATGCACGATCGGTTCCCCGAGGCGATCGAGGAGGAGGTCGAACTGCTCGACCTCGGCCTGGCCAGCTACGTCCTGGAATGGCATGCCCGAGTGCCTGGCTGGCGGGACTACTATTTGGGGCTCGACCAGCATCGGCACTACGCCTACATGAGAAAAGTGCTGCAGGCGTTGACGTTCCTGCGTGGTCCGCGAACCTGGGTGCTCAAGAGCCCGCAGCACTGCGAGCAGCTCGGTCCGTTGATGGCAATCTTCCCCGACGCGACAGTGGCTTTCACCCACCGCGACCCGGCGGCGGTGATCCAGTCGGCGATCACCATGATGGCGTATTCGGACCGGCTGCGCCGCAACAGTATCGATCCGGATTGGCTGCTGGAATATTGGACCGACCGCGTGCACCGACTGCTGAGCGCGTGCGTGCGCGACCGCGATCTGGTGCCGGCCGAACGCAGCATCGACATCGGCTTCCACCACCTCAACGGCAACGAAATCCCCTTGCTTGAACAGCTTTACCAGCGCGGTGACGCCGAGCTGACACCAAAGTTGCGTGCCCGATTCCAGCAGTACCTGGACGGTAATCCGCGGGGCAAACACGGCCGGCTCCGCTACGACCTGCAGCGGCACTTCGGTGTCTCGGCCGACCAACTCCGTGACCGATTCGGCTTCTATTTCGACAGGTTCGACGTCCGCCCCGAATGAAGGAGATGTCAGCGATGTCCGAACCCGTCTATCGCAGCCGTCCGGGCGCCGACGCCATGCGACCCGCGTCGGCCGAACGCGCCGAGCAGATCGCCCCCGGCCTGTGGTGCTCGCCGGGACTGTCGAACTCCTACCTGCTGACCACCGCCGACGGCCGCGTCATCGTCAACACCGGCATGGGCTTCGAGGGCCCGGTGCACCGGGCCAACTTCGACGCCGTCGACGCCTCTCCGGTGCGCTATATCATCTTCACCCAGGGCCACGTCGACCACGTCGGAGGCCTGGACAGTGTGCGCGGCCGCGACACAACCGTTGTCGCGCAGGCGAACTGGACCCTCTGGCGCGACGACAACGAGCGCCTCATCCCGTACCGGGCCAACCGCAGCGCGTTCGCCTTCAAGGACACCCTGGCGTCGGGCATCGGGGCCATCCAACGCCGGTTGGGCACCAAAAGACTGCCCGCGCAGAGCGTGCCCGTCGTGGATCTCGACTTCGAGGACACACTGACCCTGGACGTCGGTGGGCGACGGCTGGAGCTGATCTCCGTGCCCGGCGGGGAGACCAGCGACTCACTGGTGATCTGGCTGCCCGATGAACGAATATGTCTGTGCGGTAACACGTTCGGTCCGGTTTTCGGGCATATTCCCAACCTGGTCACCATGCGCGGCGATCGGTACCGGGATGCGCTGACCGCCATCGCATCCGTCGAGCGGGTGCGTGAGCTGCGGCCCGAACTGCTGGTCACCGGACACTTCGAACCCATCGCTGGTGCGGACCGCATCGGCGCCGAGCTGACCCGGCTACGCGATGCGATCCAGCACGTCCATGACCAGACCGTCGACGGCATGAACGCCGGCAAGGACGTGCGGACACTCATGCGCGAGATCACCCTGCCCGCGGAATACGAAGTGGGGCAAGGATATGGAAAGGTGGCGTGGGACGTGCGCGCCATCTGGGAGAACTATTCCGGTTGGTTCCACCATCAGTCGACGACGGAGCTGTATCCGGTGGGTTTCGATGCCGTCGGCGCCGACGTGGTCGAACTGGCGGGCGCCGACGCACTGGTGGATCGGGCGCGGGTTCACCTTGAGGCGGGCCGCCCACTGCACGCCATCCACCTCGCGGAACTGGTTCCCGACGATCACCCGGGCGCGCGCGAGGTGCTCAGGGCCGCCCATGAAGTCCTGTTGGCCGACAGCGCGAACTTCTGGGAAAGTGCTTGGCTCACACAGCAGATAAAGAGGAACTCATGACGTTGCGACCCCAGGACCTCTACCACACGGGCATCGTGGTGCCCGACCTGGACGCCGCGAAGGCGCGGCTGAGCTCCCTCGCTGGCTACCAGTGGATCAAACCGCTCAGCTATACGCTGCCGTTCCGCACCACCGACGGGGTCCGCGAACTCACATCCACCATCGTCTACTCCGTGCAGAGCCCGCACATCGAACTTGTCCAGGAGGTGCCCGGCACACCGTGGTCGGCCGCGCCGGGCAACGCCGTCCACCACGTCGGTTACTTCACCGACGACCTCGCCGCCACCGCCAAGCTGTTGGAGCGCAATGGCTTCACCTTCGAAATGACCTCCGCCGTCGGCGAAGACGAGTTCTCGCTGTTCGCCTACTTCGTCGACGCATCCGGCACCCGCATCGAGATAGTGGACCGGGCGCTGTTCCCCGACTTCGCCGCGTTCGTCCAGTCCATGGCCGACGGGGCGTGACATGCCGATCACGGTGCTGCGGTTCAACTTCGCGTCCCCCCAGGGAAACCCGCGTAAGCAGAGCGAGTTGCTGAACGCCGCACTGGAACTGGCCGAGTGGGGCGAGTCCCACGGCATCACGTCCGTGAGCGTCGACGAGCATCACGCGACCGGGCATGGTTGGAGCTGCAATCCGATCATGGCCGCCGCCATGTTCCTGGCCCGCACCTCAAAAATCATTGCCAGCCTGGACTGCGCGCTGGGCCCGCTGTGGAATCCGGTCCGGCTGGCCGAAGACATCGCCCTCGTCGACAACATGAGCCGCGGCCGGCTGCTCACCACCGTCGGCCTGGGCTACCGCACGGTCGAATACGACGCCCTAGGAGCGGATTTCAGCCAGCGGGGCCGCATCATGGACAGCCTTGTCGAGCGGATGCTGGCGGTATGGGCAGGCGACGAGTCGGGCGTCTGCACCGGAACGTGGTCGAAGCCGCATCCGCCGCTGTTCGTCGGTGGCGGCGCCCGAGTCACGGCGCGCCGCGCGGCCCGGTTCGGGCTGCCACTCAGCCTGGCCGATCACCTGCCCGACGTCGCCGCCTACTATCGCGAACTGTGCTCCGAGGCGGGCGTCAAGCCGCTGGTGATCATGCCCGGCGCGACCAATCGCGGAATGATCTATCTGCACGAGGATCCCGATCGGGCATGGGCGGAGCTCGGCGAGCACATCCTCTGGGAGGCCGTCACCTACGGCGGATGGTCAAGCGACGAAAGGTCTTTGATGCATCTGCCCGGCGTGCGGACGCTGGACGAGGTCAAGGTGTCGGGGCGATACCGCTTCCTGACTCCCGACCAGCTCGTCGCCGAAGTCCGTGGGGCGGACGACTACGGGCCGATCGTGCTGCATCCCCTGGTCGGCGGCATGCCCGTCGACGAGGCGTGGAAGTCGGTCCAACTACTCACCGACAGGGTGTTGCCGGCCCTGTAGCCGCTCGCGTTCAGATCCCGAACGACGTCGGAGACGACGGTGGGGCTTCCCAACTGCTGACCACCAGCGGAAGCGAAACCGCGTCGCCGCCACCGTTCACCGCGAGCGTCCAGCGGCCGTCGAACGGCAGGTTCACGTTGACCTCGAAGAAGGCGAATCCGGGGAACTCGCCGAGGGAGGCTTCCGGCACCTCGAACCGCAGATGCTGCGCCTCGTCGAGCGTCGGCGGCATGATCTCGATGTCGACCCGCCGGTCTGAATTTTCGGTATCGGAACGCGTCAGCACCACCAACACAAAGCGGGCCCACCGGTCGGGCCCGACGGTGAATCGGGAGAGGACGCCGCCCTGGACGTTGAGTTTGTTATCGACCGTCGCAGCTGCTTCGGCCAAAAAGGCTCCGGTGACTATCACGGCAAAGAACTTAGCGTGCTGCCGCGGGTCGGCGTGGTCGAACACGGTGAACTAATAGCAAAGCTGCGCGACCGTCAAGAAGTGATGGGCCGGATTCCCAGCGCCACGGTCAGTTCGAGGATCGTCTGCGGGTCGTTGAGGCTGTCGCCGTACAGCTCACGCAGCTGGCCCATGCGATAGCGGACCGTTTGCGCGTGCACGTAGAGGTCGTTCGCGACGGCGTCGCGCTGCCCGCGGTGCAAAAGCCAAGAGCGCAGCGTCTCGGCCAGCCGTTCCGCGGTGTTGGGCCGCAGGCCCGTCAGCGGCGCAAGGACCTTTCGACGCAGGTCCTCGGCGGCTTCGCGGTCGGCGGTCAGGACCAGCTGGACCAGGTGTTCGTCGGTATCGACCACCTCGACGTCGTCGGCCATCAACTCGTGGGCGCGCAGCGCGCGCCGATAGGACGACTCGACCTGCATCCACGGCCGCGCCGGCCCCACCACCGCGCGGCGACCGAGCAACGCGGACCGCAGCTGGCCGCGGTGGCGGCCGTCCAGGTCGGGGACCAGCAGCACCGCCAACGGCTCAGGGATTTCCATCCCCGGGATGTCCTCGGTGAGCAGCAACGTCGATTGGCCGAAACGTTCCGCCAAGCCGCGGGTTTGCGTCTCGGCGAGCAGCACGGCGGTCAGGGTCTCGGGAGTCCGCCAACCGGCCCGGTCCGCGCTGAACAGCAACATCTCCGGGGGTTCACCGACCAGCAACTGCCTGGCCAGCCTTTCCAGATAGCGTTGTCGCACTCGACCGGTGGTCGCCAGTTCGTCCGCGTGTCCCGCGACACTGGCGGCGGACAGTTGGTCGATGAAGGCGAACACCAGCTCGGCGAAGCGCGCCACCGTCTCGGCGGCCATCTCGGCGGCAACCGCGGTCGCGGACAATTCCCGCCACGCGACGCGCGCCCCCACCCGGTACGCCGCCAGCAGCGCATCCATCGACCGGCCCTGGCGGGCCTCGCCGCGCCCCAGCTCGTAGGCGCCGTCGAGGGTGGGCGACAGCGTCGGGGCCGGATCCGAGTCGTGCGCGCCCACCGCCAGATGCATGAATGCGCCGAGCGCCATTTGCACCGCGTTCTCGATGGTCTGGCCCATCCGCCCGCTGAACGCGTCGGCATAGCTGGGAACTTCCAGGGTCACCGCGGCGACCGTGCGCTCGGCCATTCCCGGCAGGACGGCCTGCAACGCGGCGACCACGTCCTCGGATAGGTCGAGTCCTGTGAATCGCGCCCCCAGCTCGGGCAAAATTTGTCCCCCACGAACAATTTGAAGTCTGGCTTCCACGCCGTACGAGTAAGAGTTTATCCGACAACTTCGGCAATGTTGAGTAATGACGACGACTGCGCCCCGTCCGACGCTCGTCGCTGCGCTGCGTGAGGGCATTCTGAAGCTGGCCGAAACGCTCACCACTCCGCTGGTCCCGGCCGATTACCTCGACGTTGTCGACCCGCTGCGCTCGAGCCTGCGTGGTCGCATCGTCGACATCAACCCCGAAACCCGCGACGCCGTCACCGTCGTCATCAAGACCGGTCGCGGCTGGCTTCCTCATGTCCCGGGCCAGTACATCCGCATCGGTATCGACGTCGACGGCATACGGCGCTGGCGAGCCTACTCGCTGACCTCGGAGAACAGCCGGGTCGACGGGTGTATCACGATCACCGTCAAGGCGATCCCGGACGGCGTCGTCAGCAACCACCTCGTCCGCGAGGCCAGTATCGGAACCCTCGTTCACCTCGACCAGCCCACCGGCGAGTTCACCTTCGGCGCGCAACCACCGGCAAAGATCCTGTTCCTCACCGCCGGCAGCGGCATCACTCCGGTCATGGGCATGTTGCGCAACCTGGCCGACCACGACGGGGATGTCGACGTCGTTCTGGTGCACAGCGCGCCGACGGCCGCCGATGTGATCTTCGGCGACGAGCTGCGCGCGCTGGCGCAGCGGGGCCGAATCCGGTTGGTGGAGCGGCACACCGACGTCGACGGAATGCTGGATGTCGCGCGCCTCGACGACATCGTCGACGACATTGCCGAACGCGAGACGTGGGCCTGCGGACCGATCGGGCTGCTCGATGCCATCGAGCGTCGCTGGCAGGGCGACGGCATCGCGGAACGCCTGCACACCGAGCGGTTCCGTCCGTCCGTCCACGTGACCGGCGACGGCGGCAGCGTCAGTTTCACCAAGAGCGGGACCGTCGTCGTCGCCGAAGGTTCGCAGACCCTGCTCGATGCCGGCGAAGCCGCCGGCGTGCTGATGCCCTCGGGCTGCCGAATGGGCATTTGCTTCGGCTGCGTCGCGCCATTGCGGCGCGGCAGCGTCCGTGACCTGCGCACAGGTGACATCACCACCGCCGCCGTGGGGGACGGCGTCCAGGTTCAGACCTGCATCTCAGCGGCCGCCGCCGAATGCGAAATCGAATTGTGATTCTTCACAAGCTTTGAACGACCGTAGTGGGGGGAAGACAACTCAAGATGACGGCTATCCAACGCAAACATGACGATCCGACGGCGCACCTGAGTTCCCGGGACATCGAGGACATCGGCGTCGAACTCGACGCCATCCGCGCTGACGTGATTGCCAGCCGGGGTGCGAGTGACGCCGCCTACATCCGAAAGGTCATCGACACCCAGCGCAAGCTCGAACTCAGCAGTCGTGCCCTGCTGCTGTTTTCGCTGTTTCCGCCAGCCTGGATCGCGGGCACCACGGGGCTGTCGATCTCGAAGATCATCGAGAACATGGAGATCGGCCACAACGTCATGCACGGTCAATGGGACTGGATGCGCGATCCCAAGATCCACTCCACCACCTGGGAGTGGGACCATGCGTGCCCGTCGGACATGTGGAAGCACTCCCACAACGAGTTGCATCACAACTTCACGAACGTGCTGGGTAAGGACCAGGACCTCGGCTTCCGCATCATGCGGGTCGACGAGGATCAGGACTGGCACCCGGCGTACCTGGCCCAGCCGCTGACCAACTTCGTCAACGCTTGCATCTTCGAGTACGGCATCGCCGTCTACGACCTGGAAATCGGCCCCTACCTCAAGGGCGAGGCTGACAAGGAGCTGTTCTGGCGCCAGGCCCGAGCGGCGTTCGCCAAGATCGGGCGGCAGGTGCGCAAGGACTACGTGCTGTACCCGCTGCTGTCGGGTCTGTCGGCGTTCACCACCATCACCGCCAACCTGACCGCCGACCTGGCGCGCAACCTGTGGACGCACTCGGTGATCATGTGCGGTCACTTCCCCGACGGCGTCGAAACCTACGAGAAGGAATCCATCGACGGCGAGACGCGCGGCGAGTGGTACCTGCGCCAGATGCTCGGCTCGGCCAACATCAGCGGCAGCCCGCTGATGCACTTCATGACCGGAAACCTGTCCTTTCAGATCGAGCACCACCTGTTCCCCGATCTGCCCAGCAACCGCTACCAGGAGATCGCGCCGAAGGTGCAGGACCTCTTCGAGCGTTACGGACTCAAGTACACCAGCGGCCCGTTGCCGAGACAGATCGCCTCGGCGTGGAAGAAGGTCTTCCGGCTGTCGTTGCCCAACGACTTCGCGAGCAAGGTGACCAACGCGCTGTCGCCGGCCAACGTCTCGCGCGTCGTGTTCGGGAACGCTTTGCCCGAGGCGGCGTAGGACCTCCCAACTGAGCGCACGCTCTGCGAGCAGAAGCCGGGCCCCGCCAATCATGTGCCGGGGTGGGGCACTACGCCATATGCCGACTTTCTCGTGACGCCTGGGACTCCCCAGAGTCCCCAAATTCACGGCCTGACCCGCAATATCATGCAACTTTGAGCGCCCTGGCCGGCCGGGCGGACCGGGCCGCGGCGTGCGTGCACAGAATGCCGATCAGCGCGGCGCGGCATCACATCTGCGCACGCTCGGGCCCAAGCACAGCGCCGTCCTAAGCGCATAGTTTCGAAATGCATGTTTTGTAGACGCATACTATGACCTACTGCTACTATCCACCGAAGCAGCAATCGCGGGACGAGCGCTAGGAAGAGGTGCGCCCATGCAGACCATGTCATTCGACCCCGTCGTGGGCGACATTGCTGCCCGCCTCGTCGACAACGCGAACTTCGGCCTCGAGGCCGGCGCTTCGGCCCAGCCGTTGACCTCGCTGGTGCCCGCCGGCGGGGAAGAGGTCTCGATGCAGGCGGCGGCGTCGTTCGCGCGCGAAGCCGTCCAGATGCTGGCCCTGCACGAGGCCGCCCAACAGGAACTGACGCGGACCGGCGAGGCGCTCGCCGAGATCGCCCGCATGTACAGCGATGTCGACGCGAGTGTGGCCGCGGAGGTGCTGAACAACCCGTTGTCGCGGTACGGGATGGCTCAGGCATAGGCCCCGCAGCCACAGTTGGCAAACTTGCCCCAAGTTGCTCGAAACTTGGCGCCGTCGGCGCGATACTAGGCGGGTGGCTGATCTCAACGTGCTGGGCGGCCCGCTGGAACCGTGCGGCACCGAACCCCTCACCGGCTTCTATCGTGACGGCTGCTGTTCGAGCGGGCCGGAGGACGTTGGCAGGCATACCATCTGCGTCGTCGTCAGCGCGGAGTTCCTGGAGCACCAGCGTTCGATCGGCAATGACCTGCTGACGCCGGTGCCCGAGTACCGGTTTCCGGGGTTGTTGCCCGGTGACCGCTGGTGCGTCACCGCCCTGAACTGGCTGCGGGCCCACCATGATGGCTGCGCCGCTCCGGTGGTGTTGGCGTCCACCCACGAACGCACCCTCGAGGTGGTGCCGCTCGAGGCGCTGCTGGAACACAAGGTCGACGTGCCCGACGACCTGGCCAACTTGTAGCGCCCGGCTGCGCCCGGCGTGAGTCGCGACACTTAACCCACGCACACGACACGCCGAAAACCGGCGCCGTGGTTTAAGTTTCGCGGTCGCGGGGGTTCGCGTTGCCGGCTTTCGCCCCGAGGGCCATCACGGCACTTCCGTGGAGTACAGCCACGCGTCCCACAGGGGCCGCAGCGAGTCGTCGGCGTAGTTGGCCGCGAGGCCGGTGAAGTCGTCGGTGACGACGCTGCCGTGGCGATGACGGGTCGTCCAATCCTTGAGCAGCGCGAAGAACTTGTCGTCGCCCAGGCGCCCGCGCAGCGCGTGCAGCGTCAACGCGCCGCGCTTGTACACGCGATCGTCGAACATCCGGCGCGGCCCAGGATCGGCCAGCAGCAGATCCTGGGGCTTGTCCCGGAGCTGCTCGTGATAGCGGTGGGCCCAGTCGTCCGCGCTGGGGCCGCCGCTGTTCTCGGACCACAGCCATTCCGCGTAGCACGCGAATCCCTCGTGCAGCCAGATGTCACGCCACCTCCGCGCGGTCACCGAATTGCCGAACCACTGGTGTGCCAGCTCGTGTGCGATCAGCCGCTCGCTGTCCCCCGTGCCGTCGCAGTGATTGGCACCGAAGATCGAAATCCCTTGGGCCTCAAGCGGGATCTCCAGCGGATCGTCGGTGACGACGACGGTGTAGCCGTTCGCCAGGGGGTACGGCCCGAACAGGTCGATGAACAGCCGCATCATCTCGGGCTGGCGGGCGAAGTCGTGGTCGAAGTCGTTGCGGAGTCGCTCAGGCAACGCCGCCTTGATCGGCACGGGCGTCGTCGCCAGCCGCGCCATGTCGTAGACGCCGATCTGCAGCGTGGCCAGGTAGGTCGACGTCGGTTCGGGTTGCTCGTAGGTCCACACGGTCTGCGAGGCCCGGGTCCGTCGCGACACCAGCTTGCCGTTGGCGACCACCCGGTAGCGGCTCTCGGCGCTGACCTGCATGCGGAAGGCGGCCTTGGCGCTGGGGTGGTCGTTGCACGGGAACCACGACGCGGCGCCGTTGGGCTGCCCGGCGACCAGCACGCCATCGGTCAGTTCCTCGAAACCGACGTCGCCCCACAGGGATCGGATCGGCCTGGGTGAACCGTGGTAGTGCACGACGAGCGACAGCGCCGTTCCCGTCGACACCTTCGACGCCAGCCGGATGCGCAGTTTGCCGCCGCGGCTGGCGAAATGGTCGGCGCGCTTGCCGTTCACCCACACCTTCGACACCGACAGTGCATCGGAGAGGTCGAGGCTGAGCTGGTTCAGCTCGGTGAGGGCCACCGCGGTGATCGTCGCCGATCCCGAGAGCCGGTTGATGGCGACCTTGTATTCCAGCTCCAGCTCGTAGCGCGACACCCGGTAGCCGGGGTCGCCGTTCTTCGGCAGGTACTCGTCGACCGCCGGGGTCGACGCTCTTCCGTTGGCCTTCACGCTGCGGTGTCCTCGACGCCGCCCGCGCGCGGCCGACCAGTGGCCTTCTTGCGGGACAGGCCCCAGGGCTTGATGGGGTTGCCCTGCCAGCGCGTCGACGGCGGAACCTCGTCGCCGCGCACCACCAGCGACGCCGGCCCGACGGTAGCGCCGGCGCCCACCCGTGCCGCCGGCAGCGCGACGCAATGCGGGCCCAGCGTCGCGCCGGGTTCCAGCACGACGCTGTCCATCCGCATGATCCGGTCGTGGAACAGATGCGTCTGCACCACGCAGCCACGGTTGACGGTGGCGCCGTCGCCGAGCGTGACGAGATCGGCCTCGGGCAGCCAATAGGTTTCACACCAGGTGCCGCGGCCGACGTGTGCGCCCAGCCCGCGCAGCCACAAATTCATCACGGGCGTCCCGCTGGCCGCGCGGGCGAACCACGGCGCCGCCACGGTTTCGACGAACGTGTCGGCGACCTCGTTGCGCCACACGAACGACGACCACAGCGGAAACTCACCCGCCCTGATCCGGCCCACCACAAGCCATTTCGCGACGACCGTGACGGTGCCCGCAAGGGCGCCCGCGGCCAGCAGCACCAGCCCGCCGCACAAAGCGGCCCACCAGATGCCGAAAATCCTGGCCACCGCCTGCAGCGCGCCCAGCGTCGCCAGCCCGATCGCGGCCGTCACCAACACGGGCAGCAGCCGGCACGTCTCCACGGCCGCGCGCATCGCCTTCAACCGCGGCGACGGGGCATAGGTGGTTTCCTCGTCGGCCTCGGCGGGGCGGCGGCGCAGCCGCATCGGCGGGCTGCCCAGCCACGACGAGCCGCGCTTGGCCTTCGGCGGCGTGGCGGAGAGCACCGCGACCAGGCCCTCGTCGGGAACGCGGCGGCCCGGCTGGGTGATGCCGGAGTTGCCGAGGAACGCGCGCTTGCCGACCGTCGTCTTGGCCGCGTAGATCCAGCCGCCGCCAAGCTCGTAGGACGCGACCATGGTGTCGTCGGCCAGGAATGCGCCGTCCTCGATCACGGTGAACTTGGGGATCAGCAACACCGTGGAGATCTCGGTGCCGCGGCCGACCGTGGCGCCCAACAAACGCAGCCAGCTCGGGGTCAGCAGGCTTGCATACAGCGGGAACAGGTAATTGCGCGCGCCGTCCATCAGCCGCTCGGTCGCCCACAGCTGCCACCCGGCGCGGCTGCGTACCGGGTGGTAGCCCTCGCGCAGCCCGATCGACAGCAGCCGCACCCCCAACACCGTCAGCAGGGCGTATGCGGCCAGCGCCGCCAGCGTGGCCACCGGCGTCCACAGCAGCGCGGGCGGGATCGCCTGCGACAGGCGGCGGGTGTGGTGCACGGCCGCCGCGATCACCGCAAGCCCGGCCGCGAGCGCGGCCAGCGGCAGCGCGCCGAGCACGGGCGACGTGGCTCCGTAGATGGCGACCCAGTAGCTGCGGCGGCCCGGTCGAACCTCGGGCCACGGGTGATGGGCCTTGCCCGACTTCACCGCCGGCGAGCCCTTCCAGTACTGCCCGTTCTTGATCTTGTCGATGACGCCCGAACCCGGTGCCACGTCCGCGTTCTTGCCGACCAC
Source organism: Mycobacterium sp. NGS68 (assembly GCF_059812195.1). NCBI lineage: Bacteria > Bacillati > Actinomycetota > Actinomycetes > Mycobacteriales > Mycobacteriaceae > Mycobacterium > Mycobacterium sp. NGS68. The sequence continues at coordinate 39,522 of NZ_JCALCE010000013.1, forward strand.
CGCGCCGGGCAGCAGCGTGGTCCGCGAGGCGATCGTCGCGTCGTCGCCAATGGTGATCTTGCCGACGTGAAACGCGTCGCCGTCGATCCAGTGCCCGCTCAGGTCCACCTCGGGTTCGACGGCGGTGCGGTGGCCGAGGGTCAGCAGGCCGGTGACCGGCGGCATCGAATGCAGGTCGACGCCCTTGCCGACGTTGGCGCCGAGTGCACGCGCGTAGTACACCAGCCACGGCGCCCCGGCCAGGTTCTCGGCGCCGCTGGCCTCGGCGAGGCGCTCGGCGAACCACACCCGCAGGTGCACCGACCCGCCGCGCGGATACGTGCCGGGCTGGACCTTCCACAACAGGGCGCGGGCGAACAGCACGGCGATGCCCATGCGGCCGACCGGCGTGACGAATGCGATCAGCGCCACCGCGACCAGCCACCAGTTCACCGCCACGGTCCACGGCACCAGGCGCAGCGCGTGGGCGACGTTGTTGCCCAACGCCAGCCACGTCACCCACTGCAGCGCCGCCAGCGTCGCCAGCGGCACGGCGGCGACGGTCTGGATCAGCTGGGTCAGCCGCGGGGTCGGTCGCACCACCCGCTTGGTGACCTGCGGCGGGGGTTCCTGTTCGTCGAGGAAGCCGGCGAGCGAACCGAGCCGCGGGTGGTCGTACAGGTCCGCGACGGTGATCTGCGGATAGTCCCGCCGCAGGGCGACGACGAGCTGCGCGGCGGCCAGGGACCCGCCGCCGAGCGCGAAGAAATCGGCTTCCGGCCCGGTGACCGTGGTTCCGAGCAGGTCCTGCCACAACCCCGCCAGCCGGCCCGACGTCCCGCCCAGGTTGACCGCCTCGTTTTCGCTGCCGCCGGGCGGTGGCCACGGCAGCGCGTCGCGGTCGACCTTGCCCGACGTGCGCGTCGGCAGCTCGTCAATGCGCACCAGGCGCGGCACCAGCGCGGCGGGGAGGCGTTCGACGAGCTGCCTGCGCGCCTCGTTGATGTCGAACGACGGGTCCGCGCTCACCAGGTAGCCGACCAGCACCGACGTCCCGGTGGCGGTCTGGCGAACCGCGGCTGCGGCGCCGCTGACGCCGGGCAGGTTGACCAGCGCGGAATCGACCTCGCCCAACTCGATGCGGCGACCGCCGACCTTGACCTGGTCGTCGCTGCGGCCGCAGAAATAGAGGCCGTCGTTTTCCAGCCGGACCAGGTCGCCGCTGCGGTAGGCGCGCTGCCAGTCCAGCGTCTCCATCGGCGCGTACTTCTCGGCGTCCTTGTCCTTGTCCAGGTAGCGGGCCAGGCCGACGCCGCCGATCACCAGCTCGCCGACCTCGCCGGTGCCGACCGGGTTGCCGTCGGCGTCGACGACGGCGAGGTTCCAGCCCGGCAGCGGCAGCCCGATGCTGATGGGCCCTTTTCCGTCTAATTTGGCCGCGCAGGCGACCACGGTGGCCTCGGTGGGGCCGTAGGTGTTCCACACCTCGCGACCCTCGACCGCCAGCCGCTCGGCGAGTTCCGGCGGGCACGCCTCGCCGCCGAAGATCAGCAGCCGCACCGCCTCCAGCGCCTCCGCGGGCCACAGCGACGCCAGCGCGGGCACCGTCGAGACCACGGTCACGTCGCGGGTGACCAGCCACGGCCCGAGGTCCATCCCGCTGCGCACCAGCGACCGCGGCGCGGGCACCAGGCAGGCGCCGTGCCGCCACGCCAGCCACATCTCCTCGCACGACGCGTCGAAGGCCACCGACAACCCGGCCAGTACCCGGTCGCCGGGTCCAATCGGGCTGTCCTGCAGGAACATCCGCGCCTCGGCGTCGACGAAGGCGGCGGCGCTGCGGTGTGTCACGGCCACGCCCTTGGGGGTACCCGTCGATCCTGATGTGAAGATGATCCACGCGTCGTCACGGGCCAGCGGCGCCGCGGCCCGCCAGCCGCGCGACGAGCCGGGGCCCCTGAGCAGCCCGTTTTCGGTGATGATCCCGACGACATCGGCCTCGCCGAAGACCAGGTCCGCGCGCTCGTCGAGGTCGTCGGCGTCGACGGGCACGTAGGCCGCCCCGGTGGCCAGCGTCGCGAGGATCGCGACGTACAGCGCATAGCTGCCCGACGGCATCCGGATCCCGATCCGGTCGCCGCGGCCGATGCCGCGGGCGGCCAGCCAGACGACGCTGTCCTCGATGTCGCTGATCAGCTCGCTGTAGGTGAGTTGCACGGTGCCGTCGTCGATCGCGGCAGCGTCGGGGTAGCGCGCGGCGGTCTCGTTGATGATGTCGATGAGCGTGCGCGGGGCCGGCGCGTCGGCCGACAGCAGATACTGCGGTGGGATATCCGGCACCTTACGAAAATACTCATGTTGCGCCGAGATCGCTGCAGCGCCATCGCTGCACGGTCAAAGCGGATGACGCGGTGGTGCGGCGGATCTGTTGTCGCGGCCGCTCGCGGATCCTGCTTATCCCCAAGTTACGGTTGCAGCGTCGATGAGCCGCTCGGGGGAAGGTTTAGGGGCAAATATTGGCTATCTGGCGCTGGTCCACAGATCCGACCTTGTTCGCGGCTTCGGCCGCACCACACCGCGAGGTAATTGCGACACCGCGAATCGGTCACTGTCGTGGCCGCGCAGGCGCGCGTTGGCGAGGCGCCACCGCGATCGCGCTGCACACCGTGTTTGTGTTGGCGGCAGCGCTCAGCGGGTGCGCCGATACAAAGTCGAGCAGCCCTTCGGCGGCGCCGCCGGCCCGGCCCACGACTCCGGCCCCGACGACGGTTCAAGCGCCCGACATCGCCAAGTCTTCGCCGCTCCCGGCAGGGGCTCCTGTGCTGCGGGCTCCAGCCACCGTCTACACCGGCTGCGCAGCGCAGGGGATCAATGCCGCGATCGATAGCACCGGACAGGTCTTCAATCCGAAGACCGGCCATAACGTTCCTTTGCCGACGCCGTCGGTTCCAGCGGGCCAGCGCCTCTTGTATGGAGCCTGCACTGTGGGCGGAGATACCGATCATATCCGCGCGTTTTTTGTGATCACAGTGTCTGCACCGTCCAACGGATTAACACCCGAATCCCGGACGTCGTCCATTGTCGCGTTCGACCTGTCCGGGTCCGAGCCGCCAAAGACCGTTCCGCTGCCGAGCGATATCGATACGGGCAAGATCTTCGATATGGGTCCAACGGCGTTTGGTTTCTATTTGCGACGTGATACGCAAGGACCGCCTTCACACATCGACTACATAGGCTTCGACGGAGTTACCCTCGCTAAGACTTTTACGGTTCCGCAAGACGGGCTGGTGGCGTTTAACACTAAGGCGATCGCTGTTTCCTCCAATGGTGTCGGAACCATCTACAGCACCAAAGATGGTGCGGTTTTGGCCCGCCTCGAGGGACTGGAGCTAAATGACACAGTGCACACCTACCCGGACGGGTTTGTTTTCACTTACAGGAAGCCTGGTTCGGGCACCACCGCCAACGAACCCCATTCCTACTTCAATTTGACAGACAATCAGCTTAAGCAACCATTCCCCTCATTCACGGGTCATGTGTGGGGCAATAATTTCCTGTCGCTGCAGAACGATGTTTTAGACGTACGCGATCTCACTAGTAATGTCGCGATATTTCATCGAGAGGGCTCTGATGTGCGAGGGCTTCATATCAAGAATGCGTACATTGCCGGAAAATACTTGTACATTGAAAACGACTCGGACAGTCCAGTAATCGATATGACTACCGCTCAGAAAGTGTCCTCCGGCTGGAAGGTCCGTCCGACCGAGGTGCTAGGTAAAAACTGGGTGCTGGTGGTGAACGGGGGCAGTCAACAGATCGACGCCGCTACCTGCTTCAATGCGGGGGACCGGCCCAGTCCGAATCAATTCGTCTGCGACAGAACCGGGGCGACGCTGGCATATGCGCCCGGAGGTAATTACGCCGGGCCATGGTATTGATAGTCAGCCGACTTGGCGGCGAAAGCATCGGTCTGAGCTGCAGTGTGGAACAAAGCTGCGCTTTGTTATGCCCGGTCCGGGACCTGGCACACGTCGAACTGAATTCGCGGTCAGAGTAGCTGCGGCAATTCACAGTCGCGCGGCGGATTCGCGACCCTAGCTTTGCTGCAGCCAGTGGGCCAGTGACCGTCCGGCTTCCAGGACGTGGCGTTCGGCGATGGCGCGGGCGCGCTCGGCGTCCTTGTCGCCCAGGGCATCGAGCAGCTGCTGGTGCTCGTCGAGCGAATGCTTCTCGTGATCGGGGAACAGGGTGAGGAAGTTGGTCGGAACGACGCGCGCCGCCTGCTTGATCTGTGCCATCAGCCGCGGCGAGTGCGCGGCGCGGTGGATCCGCTGGTGAAAGTGCCAGTTGGCCTCGCCGATGCTGTCGTCTCCGGAGCGTGCGACAACGTCGGCCGCGAGTTCGCGCAGTGCCTCGAGTTCGTCGGGCTCGACGCGCTCGGCCGCCCAGGCCGCCGCCTGCCCCGTCAGCACGCCCAGAATCGTGAAGCTGTCGAGCACGTCGTCGGGGCTGATGCCGATCACGGTGACCCCGCTGCGCGGGGCGACGCGGACCAGGCCTTCGAAGGACAGCTCCAGCAGCGCCTCACGGACGGGGGTCCGGCTGGTCGCGAACTCCTCGGTGATCGCGTCCAGGTCGATGCGCGCCCCGGCCGGCAGCGCGCCGGTGAGAATGCGGTCGCGCAGTTCGCGGGCGGCGCGTTCCCGGACCGTGCCGGAGATGTCGATGGCTGCCATCCGCGGATACTACCGCATCTAGCGTTTGAAATCTGATATATCAGATGTTAGATTCGGCGACATGCGAAGCGACAAGATGGCCCTCGTGGCGTTCATGCAGGCGGGGAGTACCTCGGTGTACGCGGGCTCGTGGCGGCATCCAGCGACCGAACACCGCTACCTCGACGCGTCCTACTACGCGAAGATCGGACGCCAGCTCGAAGAGGGCTGCTTCGATCTGATGTTCTTCGACGACAGGCTGGCGATGCCGGGCGTCTACGGCGGATCGGTGGATGAGGCGGTCGCGTACGGCGCGCGCCCGGTCAAGCTGGACCTCGGCGTCGTACTCGGCATCCTCGCGCAGGCCACGTCGCGCATCGGTCTGGGCGCCACCTACTCGACCACCTACTACGCGCCGTTCCACGTCGCGCGCACATTCGCGTCGCTGGACCACCTGTCCGGCGGGCGGGCCGCCTGGAATGTCGTTACCTCCGTCAACGACAGCGAGGCGCAGAACTTCGGCGTCGATGCGCACCTCGGCCACGACGAACGCTACGACCGCGCCGATGAGTTCATGGACGTGGTGACCGGGCTCTGGGACACGTGGGAGGACGGCGCGATCGTGCACGACCGGGCGTCCGGCCGGTACGCCGACCCCGCCAAGGTGCGCGAGCTGGGACATGCCGGCCGGTACTTCTCCGCGCGCGGACCGCTGACCGTGCCACGCACACCGCAGGGCCGGCCGGTCATCATCCAGGCCGGTTCGTCGGGCCGGGGTCGTGAATTCGCCTCCCGCTGGGCGGAATTGATCTTCACCGGCGACCCGGGCATCGACGTCGCGCGCAGTCACTACGCCGACCAGAAGGAGCGCATCGGGGCGGAGGGCCGCGATCCTGCCGCCGTTCGGATCTGCCCGATGGCCTACGCTGTGGTCGGCGAGTCGGAGGCCCACGCCAAGGACCGCGAAGCCTTGTTCCTCAACGATCTGGTACACCCCATGGCGTCGCTGACACTGCTGTCGGAGTTGATGAATTACGACTTCGCGCAACATGATCTGGACGATCCGGTGACCGACGAGCTGATCGCGTCCGTCTCCGGCATCCGCGGCCTGGTGCAGAACCTGCGTGCCCATATCGGCGGGGACACCGTGACGGTCCGCGACCTGGCCGGCCACCGCGCCACGTTGCTGCAGGGGCCCCGCTTCGTCGGCACCGGCGAGCAGGTCGCCGATCAGATGGCGGACTGGTTCGAGAGCGGGGCGTGCGATGGTTTCGTGCTGGCCGCAACGCATCTGCCTGGCGCGTTCGAAGACGTGGTGCGGATGGTGGTTCCGGAACTGCAACGACGGGGGCTGTTCCGCACGCACTACGAGTCCTCCACGTTGCGCGGACACCTTGGGCTGCAACGTCCTTCGAACGCCCTCGTCGATGCTTGACGGCGTTCGGGTGCTCGACCTCGCGACCCTGGCGGCCGCGCCGCTGGTGGCGACGTATCTGGGCGAGTTCGGCGCCGACGTCATCAAGGTCGAGGAGCCCCGCCACGGCGATCCGATTCGCTCCTGGGGCAACCAGCGCGACGGCGTCGGGCTGATGTGGAAGTCGATTTCACGCAACAAGCGGTCCGTCACGTTGGACCTGCGCTGCACCGAGGGTCAGGAGTTGGTGCGCCGCCTGGTGCGCCGTGCCGACGTCGCGATCTTCAACACCCGGCCGCAGACGCTGCGCAAGTGGGGCCTGGACTACGAGAGCCTGCGTCCCGTCAACGGCCGGATCGTGGTGCTGCACATCACCGGATACGGGTTGACCGGGCCGAAGAGCGAGCGCCCGGGATTCGGGACCCTCGGGGAGGCGATGAGCGGCTTCGCGCATATCACCGGCCAAGCCGGTGGCCCGCCCACCCTGCCGCCGTTCATGCTGGCCGACGGCGTCGCCTCGCTGAACGCCGCCTACGCGGTGATGATGGCGCTGTATCACCGGGACGTGCACGGCGCGCCGGGACAGCTGATCGACGTCAACCTGATCGACCCACTGGCGCGTCTGCTGGAGCAGACGCTATTGGGCTACGACCAATTGGGTCTGGTGCCGCAGCGGTCCGGCAACCGGTGGGACATTTCCGCACCCCGCAACACCTATCGCACCGCCGACGGTCGGTGGCTGGCCATGTCCGGTAGCTCACCGGCCCTGGCGCTGCGGGTGTTTCGGGCGATCGGCCGTGGTGACCTGCTGTCCGACGCCGACTTCTCCGATCCGCAGCGGCGCCTGGCACGCGCCCGCGAGGTCGACGAGGTGGTCGCGGATTGGGTTGCCACAAAGACGCTTTCGGAGGCAATGGTGGTTTTCGAGGCGCACGAGGTGGCCGCCGCGCCCGTCTATGACATCACCGACCTGGTCGCCGACGAGCAGCTTGCCCATCGCGAGGTGTTCGTCTCCGTCGACGACGACGAGCTCGGGGCGATGACGGTGCAGGCGCCGGTCCCGCGGTTCTCGTCGGCGTCTGGGACCGTCGGCAGTCTGGGGCCACGTCTGGGCGAGCACAATACCGAGGTGTACGGCGAGCTGCTCGGGCTGAGCTGCGCCGAAATCGACGACCTGCGCACGCGTGGCGTGTTGTGAGAGAAGGAAATTCCCGTTGACTGGATTGCTTCGCCGTTCCGAACTGGCCGTGCCCGCGTGCAACGACAACATGTTCGAAAAGGGCGCCAGCAGTGGCGCGGACCTCGTGTTCCTCGACCTCGAGGACGCGGTTCCCGTGGCCTTGAAGGAAGAGTCGCGCGCCAAGGCGATCGCGGCGCTCAACGACATCGACTGGGGCCGCACAGCCCGCGCGGTGCGCATCAACGGACTGGACACCCCGTGGTGCCATGACGACATCATCGACGTGGTGACCCAGGCCGGCGAGAACCTCGACACGATCGTTATCCCGAAAGCACGCCGGGCCCGTGACGTCTGGTGGGTGGACGTGCTGCTCACCCAGTTGGAGGCGAAACTTGGTCTGAGCAAACGGATCCGGCTTGAGGTGCTGATCGAGGAGGTAGAGGGACTGGCCAACGCCGAGGAGATCGCGGTGGCCAGCGACCGCCTGGACGCGCTGATCTTCGGGGTGGGCGATTTCTCGCTGTCGCAGGGCGCGCGGGTGGACACCAACTTTGTGCCGCTGGGCGAATATCCTGGTGATTTCTGGCATTACGCGCGCAACAAGGTGATCGTGGCGGCGCGCATCGCGGGCATCGACGCGATCGACGCGCCCTATCCCGACTACCGCGATCTCACGGGGTATGAGCGCGATGCCCGGCGCGCATCGCTGATGGGCTACACCGGCAAGTGGGCGATCCACCCGAGCCAGGTTCCCGTCGCGAACGGCGTCTACGCTCCGACAGACGACGAAATCGCCCGTGCCGAAAGCAATATCGCCGCATACCGGGACGCCGAGGCCAACGGCCGTGGCGCGGTGGGAGTCAACGGCGTGCTCGTCGACGCCGCGCACGTGAAGATGGCAGAGCAGACGCTGGCCCGTGCCGCGCTGATCAACGGAGGCTGGCTAGGGTTGGCGCATGTCACGCGCGTCGATTCCCCTGGGTGAACGTCGATACGACTGGTTCTTCGTGGTCGCCTTCACGCTATTCGCGACGACCTCGTTTCTGAGCGACACCGCTAACACGGTTGCCGATTGCCCTTCAGCACTTCGATCTCCTCGCCCGCTTCCACGCGCCGGAGGATCTCTGCGGTCCGGTTTCGCAGGTCGCGCGCAGGCACTCGATCAGACCTGCTACATGCGTAGCGATTTGCTACGGGTGTAGCAATCTCGAAGGCATCGGCACCGGCTACCGTTACCCCATCCAGGGATGGGAGTTCGATGCCGTACGTCGAGTCCGCTGTACGCAGCAAGCAGGCAGTGGCTGCCGCGCGTGCCGTGCTCATGCGCGACGGCGTCGGCGGCACATCGATGCGCACGGTGGCGACCGAGGCCGGCATCCCCCTGGGGACGCTGCAGCACGTCTTCCCGACCAAGCAGGGCCTGTTGCGCGCCGTGATCGAAGACGTCGTTCAGGAAATCGCTGACCTGCTGAGGAATTCCGCCGAACTCGACGCCGGCCTGGAACACGCGATCCGATGCGGGCTCCGCAACTTCTGGGAAACGCTGGTCGTCGACCATCGCCACCTGCAGCTGGTGCAGTTGGAACTCGTCACCCATGCGCTGCGGACCCCCGGTCTGGAGGATCTTCCGCGCTGGCAGTACGAGCGGTACACCGAAGTCGTCGCCGACTGGTGTCGGGAGGCGGCCACCCGGGCGGGGGAGACCTGCGCGGTTCCGTTCGACCGGCTGGGCCGCGTGCTTGTGGCCAGCGTCGACGGTCTGATCGTGCAGCAGGTGGTCGACCCCGACACCGGCCGCGCCACGGTCGATCTCGAAGCGATCGCCGAGATGATCGTCACTCTGGCACGCCCCGCCTCGAACTGACCCTTGTGCGCCGGGAGGCACTGCCTTAACCTGTCAACTAAGTCATACGACTGTATTACTCCGAGAGGGGGTCGAATGACCGACGTGGATGTGGTCGTGGTCGGCGCCGGGCTGGCCGGGCTGTCGGCGGCCCGCAAGCTCGCGGCGGCCGGCAAGGCCGTACGGGTCCTCGAGGCCCGGGATCGGGTCGGCGGCCGCAACTTTGGCGGTTTTCTGAGCAACGGAGTACCGGTCGAATTGGGCGGCCAGTGGGTGGGGCCGGGCCAGGAAGCGGTGCTCGCGCTGATCGACGAACTCGGGCTAGAGACCTTCCCCACGTACGACACCGGGGACGCGATCTCGTTCTACGACGGGAAGGCGGTCCGGTATGCCGACGAGACGTTCGGCCTGCCGCTGGAGAGCCTCGCCGAAATCGGACGCCTGCTGGTGGAGATCGAGACGCTCGCCGCCACCGTGCCCACCTCGGCGCCCTGGGACGCCGAGAACGCTGCCGAACTGGACCGGCAGACCTTAGACGGGTGGTTGGCCGCGAACACGACGGACAGCCTGGCGCTGCGGTTCTACCGGCTGATCGTGCCCACCCTGTTCTGCGCGGAGACCCCCGAGCTGTCCTTCCTGCACTTCCTGTTCTACGTCCGTTCCGGCAACAGTCTCGCGACGATGCTGGCGGTAACCGGCGGCGCGCAGGAGACCCGCGTAGTCGGTGGGACCCACCGGATCTCGGAGCGGATGGCCGAGGGACTCGGCGATCGGGTGCAGCTCGGGGCGGTGGTCCGCACGATCACGCAGGAAGCGGACGGCGTCACCGTCGCCTACGAGGATGCGGCCGCCGCCCAGACGGGTGCCGTCCGGGCCGACCACGTCATCGTCGCGATCCCGCCGACCCTCGCGGGCCGGATCCGGTATCTGCCGCCCCTGCCCGCCGGTCGCGACGGCCTCACCCAGCAGTTCCCGGCCGGATCGGTGATCAAGATCCAGGTCGGATACCAGACCCCGTTCTGGCGCGAGGACGGTCTCAGCGGGTTCGCGAGCAGCCTGGACGATGCGTTCAGCGTCGTCATGGACAACTCCCCGCCCGACGGCTCCTGCGGTGTGCTCGTCGGATTCCTCGACGGCGCCCACGCCCGTCACGCGGCGCAGTTGCCCACCGAGCAACGTCACAAGCTCGTCGTCGACGCGCTGGTGAAGTACTTCGGCCCGCGCGCCGCCGAGCCGTTCGACATTCTCGAACAGGACTGGAACACAGAGGAATTCACCCGGGGGTGCTACGGTGGCCGCCTGACCGCCGGTGCGTTGACGTACTACGGCAGCGCGTTGGCCGCCCCCGTCGGCCGCATCCACTGGGCCGGGGCGGAGACCGCGCAGGTGTGGAGCGGCTACATGGACGGCGCGATCACCTCTGGCCGCCGTGCGGCCGACGAGATCCTCGCCGCCGGAGCCTGACGGCCTGCTACCTCCTCCAGTGCGGACTCTTGACGGCTTCGAGGGCCTCGGTCACGTAGCTGTCCAGCGCGCGCGGTCGCCGGGCGGATTGCAGCACCCAGCGTTGGAACCCGAAATCTGCTGCGGCGAAAGCGATTTGAACAAGCAGCCCAGGGCGGATGTCGACGTCGGGATCGGTGCCCATGCGTTCGGCGATCAGCCCGGTGGCCCGCTCCCGGTCGGCGGGGGTATGCAACGTGAGCCTGTCGAGCAGGCCGGGCGCCACCAGGAGGGCGGCGCGCCACTCTTCGGTGTCGGCCGCGTCGAAGGACCGCGTGCGCGTGGTCATGGCGTTGATCAGCGCGACGTCCGGTGCCTCATCGCTCGGCCTCTGCTCCAGCAGCGCCACAATCGCCGCTCCGCCATGGCGTACCGGCGCCAACAGCAGTTCGTCCTTGGTCGGCACGTGGCGAAAGAACGTGCGCGGGGAAACCCCTGCGGCAGCGGCAATCTCCTCCGTCGTCACCCCGTCATACCCGCGTTCGGCGAAGAGCCGGAAGGCCGCGCGCCGGATGTCGGCGCGGATCTGCGCGCGCTGCCTGTCGCGCAGGGACTCTGGCCGTGTCGGAAAGCTCACCGGAAGCAGCCGATTCCGCCGTCGATGTGAATGGTCTGCCCCGTGATGAACGTCGCGTCGGTGCTGAGTAGGAACGCCACAAGCGCGCCTACGTCGGTGCGGACGTCGCCGATCCGCTTCATCGGCACGCGGCGGACCGCCTTCGCGTAATCGTCTGGGGCGAACTGCTTCCACAGCTTGACGCCGTCGGATTCGGCGAACGGGCAGATGACATTGACGCGGATGTTGTCGCGGCCCCATTCCAAAGCCGCGACCTTCGACAGGCCGCGAATGGCTTCCTTCGCGGCGGCGTAACCGCCCCACTTCGGTTCGCCGCCGGTGCCCGTGCCCGAGCCGAGGTTCACGATCGACCCGCCGCCCGCCTCGACCATCAGTGGGTGCACGGCCTGCATCAGGAGAAAGCTCGCCCTCGGACCGACGTGGTATCCGAGCGCCAGGTCGGCGGGGGTGATGTCGACAAAAGCCTTGGGCTCGTTGGTCGCAATGGCGTTGTTGACCAAACCGTGCACCGTGCCGAAGGCGTCGACGGCGGACGCGACGATGCGCTGGGCGTTGTCCGGGTCGCGCAGGTCGGCGACCAACGACGCCACTCTGTTGGAGGAGGCCAGCGCCCCAAGCTCGGCGCACGTGTCACGCAGCTTGTCATCGAGGATGTCGACCAGCAGCACGGAGCCGCCGCGTTCCAACAGCGCGGCGGCGATGCCCTTGCCTACGCCCTGGGCGGCGCCGGTGACGATCGCGACGTGCCCGCGCATCGAGTCGGGGTGTGAGTAACTCATTCGACCGGTCCCAGTTGCAACCGCACGCCGCGGTGCATCTCGTACGTGCTGCGCACACCGCCGGGCAGCTCGATGAACTCGACCGCGGTCCCGTCCGGATCCTTGACGAAAAACATTCGCACCCCGCCGATTTCGAATGGTTCCTGGTCGGGTGTGTACCCCGCTTCGCTGATCCGCCGATGCGCGTCGTCCAGGTCGGGCACCGACAGCGACAGGTTGTGGATTCCCGTGGGACCCGGGCGCCGCGGCCGCGGGTCCGGCGGCGCCGCGCCGAGCGACAGCAGTTCGACCATCAACCCGCCCAGCAGTCCGCCGACCACGCGGCCCTCCTGCTTGCGCTTCGCGTGCAGCACCGCGTCGAAAGGCTCTCCGGAGATCAGGGTTTCGAAGACGATGTCCATGCCAAGCGTGTCGCGGTAGAACGCCAGCGCGCGGTCCATGTCGGTGACGCCCACGACGAGGTGGCAGAACGACACGTCGTCGAGCACGCCGGTCACGGTGCCGCGGTGCCGGCGAACAACGGCAGGTCGAGGTAGGTCTTGATGCCGGGCTCGGCGGCGCACACGTACGGAATCGCGTTGATGCAGTGGTTGGCGGTGACGACGATGCCCGGATTCCGTTTCAGCCCTTCGGCAATCGTCAGGGGTTGCAGGCCCTTGAAGGTCAGGCTGACATCCGGGTCGCCGGTGATCTCGACTTCGAAGCGTTCGCCGGCGTCGCCGAAGCTCCAGCCCGGGTCCAGGTTCTCCTCGCCCATGAGCCAGTTGACCGCCGCCGTGATGACCGGTTCCCCATCGGACAGGGCCTGCCAGCGGAACCGGCGCGCCGCCACCGTCCCCGCGGTGATCGGGAATGGGTCGTAGTCGATGTCGGACGTCGCCACCGCGATCTCCTGGATGGTCCTGATGTTGGGTTCGATACGAAAACCCATGCGGTCGGCGATCATTCGGACCGACATCTTGAAGCCGTTTTCGAGCAACGCGGCCATCGGTCCCTGCACGGCAGCCTCGGGGGTGCCGCCGAACCCCATGATGTGCCGGACGACGTCCGGGGCGTTGTAGGTGCGGATGTCGGAAAACTCTTCGGCCCGTACGTGAGTGACCGCCGACGACAGCGACGACAGCATCAGCGGGAATCGTTCCGTGATGCCGCCGGGGTGGATGCCCGACCCGTGCAGGGTCACGCCGGCCTCGACGGCGGCGTCGGCGATGGCCCGCACGCTCGGGTTGGTCAGGTCCGGGTACACCCAGCCGACGGGGGTCACCACGTTCTTACCGGACCGCAAGATCGCAATCACCTCGTCGTCGTTGGGGATCAGCGGGCTGTACATGACGCAGTCGGCATCCAGCGCCAGTACCTCGTCGATGTTGGAGGTCGCGGTCACGCCCAGCGGGGTGGTGCCGAGTATCTCGCCGACGTCGCGGCCGTTCTTGTCTGCGCTATGTACCCAGCAGCCGGCCAGCTGCAGCCGCGGGTGGTTCTGCACGCACTCGATCGCGGCCTTGCCGACGCCGCCGGTCGCCCATTGGATGACGCGCAACGGTTCACTCATGTTTTGACCTCCCGAGGATGGCGAGCAGACGCAAAAGCACCCGCACGCGCGGCGTGTCGGGGGCTTTTGCGTCTGCTCGGCGGTACTGGCACGCTATGACCAAATGGCAGCCACTGTCAACATCCCGGGGAAGGGTCGACCCATGAGCGTCCTTGACGGCAAGATCGCGATCGTCACCGGAACCAGCCGCGGCGTCGGCGTCGGCATCGCCCACGAACTGCTGCGCGCCGGCGCCACGGTCGTCGGCTGCTCACGCTCGCCCCTGGACGCCATGCCCGGCATCGAGGCCGCCTGGGCGGACCGTGCGTCGCAAAAGGTCTGCGACCAAGGCGATTACCGCTCGATCGACTCGTTCGTCGACGACGTCGTGGCCACCCACGGCCGCATCGACATCCTGGTCAACAACGCCGGCGGCACCGTGCCGGCGCCGCACGCGGAGAGCATTCCCGAGCTCGTCCAGCGCATTCAGGGCGCGCCCCGCGACGACGACGAGTATGCGCGCACGGCGCTGTTTCACGCCTTTGCCGTGCAGATGAACCTGATCAGTCCGCTGTGGTTCGCGATCCGCGCCTATCGGCAGATGCGCACCCAGGACGGCACCGGCTGCGTCATCAACATCTCCAGCGGTGCCGGGCATCCCGCCGGTTCGCCGACGCTGGTCTCCTACGGCGCGGCCAAGAGCGGGTTGAACCATCTCACCCGATCGCTCGCGCAGGAATGGGGACCGAAGGTTCGGGTCAACTGCGTCGCGCTGGGGCCGACGATGACCGAGAACTTCCGGTCGTTCGTGTTGCCGAAGGACGACCCGACCGGCGAGAAATACTTCGCCGCCGTGCCGTTGCATCGTGCGGGCGAGCCCGCGGAGGTCGGCCGCATCTGCGTCTTCCTGGCCGGCGGAGAAGCGGACTTCGTCAACGGGACGACCATCGAGTGCGACGGCGGCATGCTGCCCGGCGTGCTCTACGACGCGGGGTTGAAGACAATCACCGACTTGCTCTAAACGTCTGATAGCGGACGGCATTGGGCGGATACTGGCGTCAAGTCGTCGCGGTCAACGGTTGGGGAGGGCGCTATGCGTCGGGCACTTGTCGCAGCATTGGGGATCGTCAACGTCATGGCCGCCGGCGGCTGGGTGGCGGTGCCGCAGGCCACCGCGGAAAACCCGGTCTGCACCCCGACCTGGTGTTCGTTCTATCTCCCGTCGCACAACATCGGCTGCGAAATGAACTATCACCGCGGCAGCGGCATCGCCGACGAAACGTACTGCCAGTCCGAATCGCCGCCGCAGTCCGTGCGGTTGTCCACCAACGGCAGCGTCAAGCCCTGCACGGGCACGTCCTGCCTGGGCAACGCCGGACAGGGCACACCGACGCTCGCCTACGGCCAAAACGCGGCACTCGGCCCCTTCAACTGCCGCTCGGAGTCCACTGGGGTCACCTGCACGGTCACCTCGGGTCGCGGCTTCACCCTGTCGAACGCGGGAGTCGCGCCCGTCGGGTGATCGAAGCTACTTCTCCAGGGTGAACTGGTTGACGTCGATGTAGCCGTCGCGGAATGACTCGGCGCAGCCCGTCAGGTACTTCATGTACCGGTCGTAGACCTCTTCGGACTGGATCTCGATCGCTTCGTCGCGACGCGCCTGCAGCGCCTCGGCCCACATATCCAGGGTCCTGGCGTAGTGCAGCTGCAGCGACTGGCGGCGAGTCAGTCGGAAACCTCCCGTCGAGGCGTGCTGCTCCACCATGCCGATCGGTGGTAGCCGGCCGCCCGGGAAGATCTCCGTCAGGATGAACTTGGCGAAGCGGACATGCGAGAACGAGATGGGTAGTTTCCGCTCGGCGACCTCGTCACCCGACAGCACAGTGATCGTGTGCAGCAGCATCACGCCGTCGTCGGGCAGGACGGTGTAAGCCATCTTGAAGAAGTCGTCGTAGCGGTCGAAACCGAAGTGCTCGAACGCGCCGATCGAGACGATCCGGTCAACCGGTTCGCTGAACGCCTCCCAGCCGTTCAAGTACACCCGCCTGCGGCGCGGGCTGTCCATCTCGTCGAACGAGCGCTGTACGTGCGCGGCCTGGTTTTCCGACAGCGTCAGGCCGACGACGTTCACGTCGTACTTCTCGATCGCGCGCCGCATGGTGGCGCCCCAACCGCAGCCGACGTCCAGCAGCGTCATCCCCGGCTGCAGGCCCAGCTTGCCCAGCGCCAGGTCGATCTTGGCGGTCTGGGCCTCTTCCAGCGACATGTCGTCGCGCTCGAAGTAGGCGCAGCTGTAGGTCTGCGTGGGATCGAGAAATAGGCGAAAAAAATCGTCGGACAAGTCGTAATGTGCCTGCACATTGCCGAAATGGGGCGTCAGCTCCTGACCCATGAATCCAATGCCTTCCTGGACCCAAAGGCCCCCCCGCGGTGACACGGCGGGTTCCATGCCAAGCCCCGCAGACTTACCCCACGGGTGCACGAGTCAAACAATCGCTCGGTCCGGCACAGCCTACAGCAAATACGGCGGTGTCCCAGTCAGGCAAAAAGCGGTGCTCGGCTGTCCAGACGTGGGGCCGCTGTGCTGGGGCGAGGTGCTACCAGGGAAAATCACGGCGACGATCGGCCGGCAATGAGCGAATTTCACACTGTTGACACCGAGCGACTCGGTGACCAGGCGCGGGCAGTTGGACAGCGCCATCCGCCCACGATAGACACGCCCAAGGCGTCTAATGGGCGGATGGAAATGATGATGCCCACCGACTCGATGTTTCTTTTCGCCGAATCGCGTGAGCATCCGATGCACGTCGGCGGCCTGTCGCTGTACGAGCCGCCGCCGGGCGCCGGCCCCGACTTCGTCCGCGAGTTTTACGACGCGCTGGTCGCCAACCAGGATTTCCAACCCACCTTCCGCAAGCATCCCGCAACGCTGATGGGCGGAATCGTCCGCTTGGCCTGGGAATACGACAACGAAGTCGACGTCGACTACCACGTCCGACGCTCGGCGCTGCCGTCACCGGGGCGCGTCCGCGACCTGCTCGAGCTGTCGTCCATGCTGCACACCAGCCTGCTGGATCGGCACCGCCCGCTGTGGGAACTGCACGTGGTGGAGGGGTTGAAGGACGGCCGGTTCGCCATGTACGCCAAGATGCACCACGCCCTGATCGACGGTGTGTCGGCGATGAAACTGATGCAACGCACGCTGTCCGTCGACCCGGACGACTCCGAGGTCCGCCCGATGTGGAGCCTGCCGCGCAAGAAGCACAAGAAACCCTCCGGCGGCGGTTCATCCCGGCTGGGTGCGTTGACCGGATTGGCCGCTTCCGTTGCAGGCCTCGCCCCGTCGACGGTGAAGCTGGCCCGTTCCGCGCTGTTCGAGCAGCAGCTGACCCTGCCGTTCGCCGCGCCCCACACGATGCTCAACGTCAAGGTGGGCGGTGCCCGCCGGTGCGCCGCGCAGTCCTGGTCGCTGGACCGGGTCAAGGCCATCAAGCAGGCCGCCGGCGTGACCGTCAACGACGCAGTCCTGGCGATGTGCGCCGGTGCGCTGCGCTACTACCTGATCGAGCAGCACGCGCTGCCCGACACCCCGCTTGTCGCAATGGTTCCGGTGAGCCTGCGCTCGGAGGCCGACGCCGACGCCGGCGGCAATCAGGTCGGCAGCATCCTGTGCAACCTTGCCACCGATGTCGAGGACCCGAAGCAACGGATCGAGATCGTCAGCGAATCGATGCGCGCCAATAAGAAGGTGCTCTCCGAATTGCCGCGGCTGCAGGTGCTGGCGCTGTCGGCGCTGAACATGGCGCCGCTGACCCTGGCGGGCGTGCCGGGTTTCCTGCGCACGGTGCCGCCCCCGTTCAACATCGTCATCTCCAACGTGCCAGGACCGGCCGAGCAGATGTATTACGGCGGAGCCAGGCTGGACGGCAGCTACCCGCTGTCGAACATCCCGGACGGGCAGGCGCTGAACATCACGCTGGTCAACAACGCCGGCAACCTCGATTTCGGGCTGGTCGGGTGCCGTCGCAGCCTGCCGCATCTGCAGCGGCTGCTGACCCACCTGGAGGAGTCGCTCAAAGACCTGGAACGCGTCTTCGGGATCTGAGGGCCCATGCCGAAACTCAGTGCCGGGGTGCTGCTGCATCGCGCGTGCGACGGCGTCGTGGAAGTCCTGCTGGCCCATCCCGGTGGCCCGTTCTGGGCGCGCAAGGACGACGGGGCCTGGTCGATCCCGAAGGGCGAGTACGACGACGGCGACGACCCTTGGGCGACGGCGCGGCGGGAGTTCGCAGAGGAACTCGGCCTGCCGCTGCCGGCCGGCCCGCGAATCGAACTCGGCGCGGTGAAACAGCCCGGTGGGAAGGTGGTCACCGCTTTCGGAGTGCAGGGAGACCTGGACATCGACAAAACCCGCAGCAACACCTTCGAATTGGAGTGGCCCAAGGGCTCGGGCAGGGTGCGGGAGTTCCCCGAGGTCGACCGGGTCGGCTGGTTTTCGGTGGCGCAGGCGCGCGTCAAGCTACTCAAGGGGCAGCGCGTGTTTCTCGATCGGTTGATGGCGCATCCGGATCTGGCGGGGCACGGTGAGGGGGCTTGAGTGCCCGAGTATGTTCGCAGGCATGCAGACGCTGCGAACGCCCGACGAACGCTTCGATGACCTACCCGACTTCCCTTATGCACCAAACTATTACGACCTTCCCGATGGGGAGGGTGGGACCCTGCGGGTCGCCTGGGTCGAGGATGGCCCGGACACCGCAGCACCCATCCTGATGCTGCACGGTGAGCCGTCGTGGTCCTTCCTGTACCGCAAGATGATCCCGATCCTCGCGGCCGACGGGCACCGCGTCGTCTGCCCCGATCTCGTGGGCTTCGGCCGTTCGGACAAACCGACGCGGATCGAAGACCACAGCTACGCAAGGCATGTCGAATGGATGCGCGCGCTGGCCTTCGACGTCCTGGACCTGCGCGACGTGACCCTGGTCTGCCAGGACTGGGGTGGGCTGATCGGCCTGCGGTTGGCCGCCGAGCATCCCGAGCGCTTCCGCCGACTGGTGGTCGCCAACACTGGCCTGCCGAATGGGCAGGTGTCGATGCCGAAGATCTGGTGGCGGTTCCGCGAGGCGATCCAGACCCGGCCGGACCTGAACATCGGCTGGTTCGTCCAGGGCGGCTGCCGGACGCAGCTGAGCGACGAGGTGCGGGCCGGCTACGATGCGCCATTCCCCGACGACGCGTATTGCGTTGGGCCGCGGGCCTTGCCGGGGCTAGTGCCCACCTCGCCTGATGACCCCGCCGCGGCCGCCAACACGGCGGCGTGGCAGAAGCTGTCCGTGAGCCCGACGCCGATGTTGGTCGCCTTCAGCGACAGCGACCCCATCACCGGCGCGATGGGCCCGCTGTTTCAGCGGACCATGCGCGGCGCCCAAGGCATCGATCACCCCGTGGTGACGGGCGCCGGGCACTTCCTGCAGGAGGACGCCGGCGAGGAACTGGCCCATCACATCGTCGAGTTCCTGCGCCGCTAGTGACGTCGAGTGTCGGGTTTTTTGCGGGGGCCGTGACATAAGTGGACATTCGCCCGGCTGGGTCGTTGCGACGGGCCCGCGCCGGACTCGGATGCGCCGCCGGTTCGGTGCTAGTTCATGGGCGGGTGACCGGCACGCCGACGTCGGCGGACCACGAATATCGCCCCGGCCGTGATCGCGCCAAACAGCAGCACGGCCAACAGGATCGGTTCGACCACGATGTCGACGTAATCGTTGGCGTAGACCACCTGCCGGTACGCGTCGTCCTTCGCTGCGTCGCCGAAGGTGAAATCTGACGTGATCTGGTCCGGCTTGGCGATATCCACCTCCAGCTTGGTCAGGTAACGGCCGTGGTTTCCGCTCAACTCGCGCAGCAGTGGGTCGTGCACGCTGCCGGACACGTTGCCGGCGAACTGGACGTGCGTGGTGGATTCGGCGACGTCAGAGTCGGTGCGCTGCTGGCGATGTTCGGCCAGGGTGAAGATCGTGACGCGCTGGGCGCCCGTGGCCGCGACCGACAAGCGCATTGGGTAAACCAGCCGCGACGACTGGAAGGTCATCCGCACCGGCTTGAGCCCACCCACGATCGGGGCGGTGCTGGTGAGCCGTATCGCCACGAACGCCCAGCCGTCACGCACGTAGGGATCCAGCGCGGCCGACACCGCCGGGCGGATGGCGTAACCGTTGTCGGCCAACCATTTCCGCAGCCCGGCCAGGTCGCCGCCGGCCAGCGTGGTCGCCTCCAGCGGGCCGAGCTGCACCTGGTTGACGACGTTGGGGGCGCCGGTGCGGGCTGCGTCGCCATGCGCGGACATGGCGAACAGTGATCCCACCCGCCACTGCCGGCGCTTCTTGACCTCCGGCGCGGTGAGCGAGTCCAGCTCGGTGAAGGTGGCCTGCTCCGCCGCCGCGACGGTCGGCGGCGTAGGGGTCGGCACCACCAACGCGACGTTGTCCGTGCTGGCGTTCAGCGCGAGCTGCATGACGATGTTCTCGACCGAGCCATCCCAATGCACAAGCGCGACTTCGTGGTTCATCGTCGCCCGCGAGTTGGGCGGGGCTATGACGGCGCCGCACGCGCACGCCCGGCCCGGCGCGGCCAGCGCGACGGCCGCCATGGCGGACCAGGCCAGCAGCACGACGGTCACGGCCATTCGGGCCCGTCGGCGCGCGCGCAGCACCGTCATGGCCCACATGCTACGTCCGGTTCGGCGGACGCGGTCCGGTTCGCGCGCCGCGGTGTGCGGACAATGGGGGAATGACGACGCCGGACATCGACCACACGGAGGAAGCCGAAGCTCAAGCATCGTTGCTTGAGCTACTGAATCCGGCCAACCGCGCCGATCCCTACCCGATATACGCGCGGCTTCGGCAGCGCGGACCGCTGCTGCTGCCCGAGGTCAACCTGGCCGTCTTCTCGGCGTATCGGGACTGCGACGACATCTTGCGGCACCCGTTGTCGAGCAGCGACCAGATGAAGTCGGCGGTCACGGAGCAGCGGATCCGCGACGGTGCGACGCCCCCGGAGTACCCGCCCGGATTCTTGTTCCTCGACCCGCCCGACCACACGCGGCTGCGCAAACTGGTCAGCAAGGCGTTCGCCCCGAAAATGGTGAACGCGTTGCAACCCGACATCAGGACCCTGGTGGACGAACTGCTGGACCGGATCGCCGAGCGGGGCCCGTTTAACGTGGTCGACGACTTCGCCTATCCGCTGCCCGTGGCCGTCATCTGCCGGTTGCTGGGCGTGCCGTTGGAGGATGAACCGCTCTTCAGCCGGGCGTCAGGGCTGCTGGCGCAGGCCTTGGACCCCTTCATGACGTTCACCGGCGAACCCTCGGAGGGTATGAACGAGTACATCGACGCGGGCGCGTGGCTGCGGCGATACCTGCACGATCTGATCGAGCGGCGACGTTCGCGGCCCGGCGAAGACCTGTTGTCGGGTCTGATCGCGGTGGAAGAGTCCGGCGACCAGTTGACCGAGGCGGAGATCGTCTCCACCTGTGTGCTGCTGCTGGTCGCCGGTCATGAGACGACGGTCAACCTGATCGCCAATGCGGTACAGGCGATGCTGCGCAACCCGCTCGAGTGGGCCGCGCTGGGCGCAGACCCCACCCGGGTGGCCGCCGTCATCGAGGAGACCCTGCGTTACGACCCGCCGGTGCAGATGGTCGCCCGAGTTGCGCTCGACGACATAGCGGTTGGCGGCGTCGACGTGCCCGCCGGCGACGTGATGATGCTGCTGCTCGCCGCGGCGCAGCGCGATCCCGCCGAGTTCGAACGGCCCGACGACTTCGATCCGGACCGGAGAACGTTGCGGCACCTGGGTTTCGGCCGCGGCGCGCACTATTGCCTGGGAGCGCCCCTGGCGCGGCTGGAGGCCGGGGTCGCCCTCTCGGCGCTGACGGCGCGTTTCCCCGGCGCCCGCCTGGACGGCGATCCGCAGTACAAGACGAACGTCACCCTTCGGGGCCTGTCGGCGCTGACGGTTGCGGTTCGACAAGCTTGATCGAAATCGGTATGGGAGTGGCCAGTTCGGCGATGCCGTAGGAGTCGTAGTAGGCGCCGATGGTGTATTCGCCTTCGCCCGAGATCACGAACGGGAACGGGTGGGTGAAGCACCGGTACTTGGACCGCTTGTCCTCGTCGTCGGGCCAGTGCCAGGACGATTCGATGCTGCCCTGCCGCTTCCCATCGGGGTCTTTGCACACGATGTACAGCTGCGGGTCGTAGTCCGTGCCGGCGTGTGCATGCACCACGACGATCAGCGGAATCGTTACCTCTAAGGGGAATTCGGAGACCTCAAAGCAGGTCGTGGGGATGCGCGACGCGTTGAGCGCTCCGTCGTCGTCGAAGGCGGCGTCACCCGCCACCAACAGCGCGGCTATATGCACGACGACAGCTTAACGGGGGTCCGCGTCGTCGGGCACCAGTCCGGGAACAATGTCGGTCAGGCGGAACGTGAGTGGCTGTTCGAGTTGTTCGTAGTTGCACGAACGCGGATCACGGTCGGGGCGCCAGCGGTTGAACTGGGCCGTGTGGCGGAACCGCCGGCCCTCCATGTGGTCGTAGCGCACCTCGACGACCCGCTCGGGCCGCAGCGGAACGAACGAGAGGTCCTTGCCGGCGTTCCAGCGCGAGAACTCGTTCTTGCGCGGGGTACGTTCGCCGGCCTCGTGGGCGGCCCAGTTCCACGGGTGGTTGTCGAATGTGGTTACCAACGGCTGTAATTCGGTGAACAGCCGCCGCCGCTCAGCCATCGGGAAGGCGCCGATGACGCCCACCGACGCGAGTTGCCCGTCGGGCTGGTACAGGCCCAGCAACAGCGAACCGATTGTGTCGCCGCCTGATTTGTGTACGCGGTAGCCCGCGACGACGCAGTCGGCGGTGCGCTCGTGCTTGATCTTGAACATGACGCGCTTGTCGGGCTGATAGGTGACGTTGAGCGGCTTGGCGATCACCCCGTCGAGGCCGGCTCCCTCGAACTCAGAGAACCAGCGCTGCGCGGTGTCCTGGTCTGTGGTCGCCGGGGTGATGTGAACCGAGCGGCCGGCGTCGGCCCCGGCCACGGCGTCGACCAGCGCGGCGCGCCGCTCGCTGAACGGTCGCCGGGTGTAGTCGTCGTCGCCGAGGGCGAGCAGGTCGAACGCGATGAACGACGCCGGCGTCTGCTCGGCCAACAACCGCACCCGTGAATCGGCCGGATGGATGCGCTGCTGCAGCGCCTCGAAATCCAAGCCGTGTTCGGTCGCGACCACGATCTCGCCGTCGATCACACAACGTGACGGCAGCTCGGCCTTGACCGCGGCGACCAGCTCGGGAAAGTAGCGGGTCATCGGCCGTTCGTTGCGGCTGCCCAGCTCGACGGCGTCACCGTCGCGAAAGCAGATGGACCGGAAGCCATCCCATTTGGGCTCGTACGATGCGCCCGCCGGGATCGTCTTGACCGACTTGGCCAGCATCGGCGACACGGGCGGCATGACGGGTAGGTCCATTGCTTCATTGTGGCGTCCCGTCGGCCGGGGCGACGGTTCAGTCCCTAATGCGGGTGAACGTCTGGTCGTAGGGGCCGCCCTTGCACGCGGTGCCCGTGGGATTTTCCATGCCGTGGCCGGTGAGCGTCATGATCGGGTCCTGCGCCGGCTTGGGCAGCGGGAATTGGCCGGTGAAGGTGACATGGCTGATGCCGCCGGCTGCGCAGGGGACGTCTTCCTCCGAGTTCCGCGTCCAGTTTCCATTGCCGAACATGAACAGTTGATGGCTACTGAAGTCGGTCAGCACGAAGCGGCTCAGGCAGCGTTCGCCGGTGCGCAGGCAGAACGTATCGACGCTGAAGTCCTCGTCGCCCGGTCTGGCTTGGCCGCCGCCGGTGACCTTCGAGCGGTAGAAGCCGTGCAGCGCCAGTGCGGGGGAGGTCACCCGGTTCGGCAGGGTGGCTGGGTCGGTCAGGCCGGTGAAGTTGGTGTCACCGGTGCGGGTGAAGGTGACGCTGCGTTTGCTGTAGCAGTCCAGGGAGTCTTCGATCCATTCGCCGGCCATGCTGCCGTCCGGGCGGGGCCGCAGGTAGACCCAGTGCCATTCTTCGATGTCGTGGCCGTGGCATTTCTCGGTGTCCAGCACGACGGCGATCCAGCGGCCGTTGATGTCGTCGAACACCATGTTGGTCGGGTGCACAAAGGTGCCCGCACTGCGTACCGCGCTGGCCACGCAGCCTTTCCCGCCGCATACCGAGCGCAGTTTCCAGGTCTCGTTGCCGGGGGGGTCGTTGCCTTGTTCCTCCCTGCCCGCCATGTTCAGGCTCGGACCGAGCGCCACGGTGTAGGTGCCGGTGAAGGGGCCGCTGTTGGGTTGGGGCGCGTCGCTTCCGCCGCCCGCCGAACCGGATTTGCTGCTGCCTCCGCTCAACGCGATGGCGGCGACGATGCCGATGATCGCGACCACCGCCGCGATGCTGCTCGCCAGGATGATGCGCTTCCGCTTGGCGTCCGCGCCGCCGGTCGGCGGGTTGGCGGCGGCCGGCGGGCTGCCGCCGCCCGCGGGACCGTCGTTGCCGTAACCGCCGCTCGGTGGAGGATACGGCTGGTAGTGAGTCGGGTCGGACAAAGACGGGTCGCGGCCGGCTTCCGAATAATCGCGATACTCGCGGCTCGGCACCGAATAGTCGCCGCTGGGTACCGGATAGTCGCCGGGCACCGGTTGCTCGCCGCTGGCGCCGGGATAGTAGTTCCGCGGTATCTGCATTTGCTGCGTTTCGACCGGGTCGGCACGATGCGCGGAGGCCGGCAACGCCGACGGTTGGCTGATCGCGCTGCGGGCCGCCGAAGCCATCTCGGTCACCGTCGGATAGCGCTGCTCGGGCATCTTGGCCATGCCGGTCGCGATGACCTTGTCGAGTTGTGCCGGTACGCCGTTGCGCAGTGCCGACGGCCTGGGCGGCGGCGAAGTCAGATGGCCGCCGATTTGTTGTTCGAGGCTCTCGCCCGGGAAGGGCTGTCTGCCGGTCAGGCACTCGTGCAACACGCACGCCAGGGCGTACTGGTCCACCCGCGGATCGACCTGCGCGCTGCTGAGCCGCTCGGGTGCCATGTAGGCCCAGGTCCCGATCACGTTGCCGGTGCCCGTCATTCGGGTTTCGGTGGCGGTGCGGGCGAGGCCGAAATCGATCAGGTAGGCGAAGTCGTTCTCGGTGACCAGGATGTTGGAAGGCTTGACGTCGCGGTGCACCAGCCCGACCCGGTGCGCGTCCTGCAGCGCCGAGGCGACCTGCTCGATGATCTTGACGGCGCGTTCGGGCGCCAGCGGCCCCTCGCCGATGACGGCCTGCAGGTCGCGGCCCTTGATCAGCCGCATGTCGACATAGAGCCGGCCGCCGATCTCACCGAAGTGGTGAATCGGCACCACGTGCGGATCGTTGAGTCCCGCCGCGGCCAGGGCCTCCCGACGGAACCGCTGCTCGAACGACGGATCGCTGGCAAGGCTCGCCGACAGCACCTTTACCGCGACCGTGCGCTGGGTTTCGGTGTCGAAGGCGCGCCAGACCTCACCCATGCCGCCGCGGCCCAACAGCTCGATCAGCCGGTACCGGCCGAACGGAGTTCCATCGACCACCAACGCCCCCTCAACACCTGTGACCAAACCGTCAGCAAACAGACTAGGGCCTCCTGGCGGAGCCGCAAGGCGTACTCAAATGCAACTCATAAGTTAGCTGGTGTCGCTTCGACCGTGACCGTGTCCGGCGTGCTGGAATCGATGTATGCCCGCTGCAGCAGAAGAACTCGACATTGACGGCGTCTCGGTGCGGCTGACCAATCGAGACAAGGTGTATTTTCCCAAGCTCGGGTCGAAGGGAACCAAGGGTCGGCTGGTCGAGTACTACCGGGCGGTGGCCGGCGGTCCGATGCTGTCCGCGCTGCGTGACCGGCCGACGCACCTGCAGCGGTTCCCCGACGGCATCGACGGCGAGGAGATCTACCAGAAGCGGGTGCCGCAACACCATCCGGACTACTTGCAGACCTGCCGGGTGACATTCCCGTCGGGACGCACCGCCGACGCGCTGAAGGTGACCCATCCCTCGGCGATCGTGTGGGCGGCGCAGATGGGCACGATCACGCTGCATCCCTGGCAGGTGCGTTGTCCCGACACCGAACACCCCGACGAGCTGCGCATCGACCTGGATCCGCAGCCCGGGACCGGCTTCAACGAGGCGCGCCAGGTCGCTGTCGGCGTGCTGCGACCGGTGCTCGACGAACTCGGCCTGACCGGCTACCCCAAGACGTCGGGAGGCCGCGGGATCCACGTGTTCCTGCGGATCACCACCGACTGGGACTTCATCTCCGTACGCCGCGCGGGCATCGCGCTGGCCCGCGAGGTCGAGCGTCGGGCGCCCGACGCGGTAACCACGTCGTGGTGGAAGGAAGAACGTGGCGAACGGATCTTCATCGACTTCAACCAGAACGCCCGCGATCGCACCATGGCCTCGCCGTATTCGGTGCGCCGAACCCCAATCGCGACCGTATCGACGCCGTTGACCTGGGACGAGCTGGCCGACGCCGATCCGGACGACTACACCATGGACACCGTGCCTGAGCTGGTGGCGCGCCGTGACGACCCGTGGGCCGGCATGGACGATATGGCCCAGTCGATCGCGCCCTTGCTGGAACTGGTCGCTGCCGACGAGGAACGCGGGCTCGGCGACATGCCTTACCCCCCGAACTACCCCAAGATGCCGGGCGAGCCGAAACGGGTCCAGCCGAGTAAGGATAGGGATCTGAAGAGAACTTGATCTGAGAAAGATAAGAGCTCCCGGGTCGAGTTTTTACGCGTTTTTGCTGATGGTTTGCGGCGTGCGGCGCCGCATGCTGGCTAGCATGAGCGAGACTGATCCCCGCGTGGACATGTCGCTGTTGAACTGGAGCGGTCTTGGCGTGAGCGGGCTTCTACCGACGGGCACGGTGACCCTGCTGTTGGCCGACGTGGAGAACTCGACCGGGCTGTGGGAGTCGCAGCCCGAGCAGATGACGGCGGCCTTTGAGCGGTTGGATCAGGCGCTCGCGAACCTGCTGAGCGCATATGGCGGGGTTCGGCCGGTCGAGCAGGGTGAGGGCGACAGCTTTGTGGTGGCCTTCGCGCGGGCCAGCGATGCGGTGGCCTGTGCGCTGGAATTGCAGCGCGCACCGTTGGCTCCGATCAGCTTGCGCGTCGGGGTCCACACCGGCGAGGTGCAGCTGCGCGACGAGGGCAACTACATCGGTCCGACCATCAACAAGGCGGCGCGGCTGCGCAACCTGGCTCACGGCGGGCAGACCGTGCTGTCCGCGGCGACCGAGGCGTTGGTTGCGGACACTCTGCCCGCCGACGTGTGGTTAACCGATCTAGGCGTCCACGAGCTGCGCGGTATGGCCCGCGCGGAACGCGTTGTGCAGCTGTGTCATCCCGATCTGCGCAACGACTTCCCGCCGCTGCGCCCCGCGAAGAATGTTGCCACGCACAATCTTCCGCCGCTGTTCACGAGCTTTATCGGTCGCGGCGCACAGCTGATCGAGGTGGGCAAGCTGTTAACGCAGAACCGGCTGATCACCCTGACCGGCGCCGGCGGGGCCGGCAAGACGCGCCTCGCGATAGAGGTTGCCAACCGCGTGGCGGGCGACTTTGCCGAAGGCGTCTGGTGCGTGGATCTGGCGCCGATCACCAATCCCGCCGTGGTGCCGGTTGCGGTCGCACGCGCGCTGGGATTGCCCGACCAACCGGGCCGTTCCACGATGGATACGCTGCTGCGGTTCGTTCGTGACCGTCAGATGCTGGTGGTGCTGGACAACTGCGAGCATCTACTCGACGCGTGCGCCCAGCTGGTCATCGCCCTGCTAGGAGGGGCGCCGGGCCTCACCCTGCTCGCGAGTAGTCGCGAACCGATCGGTGTGCCCGGCGAGGCGACGTGGCGGGTGCCGTCGTTGTCGGTGGCCGACGAGGCGGTCGAGTTGTTCGCCGACCGGGCCCGGCTGGCTCAGCCCGGCTTCACGCTTGCCGACGACAACACCGCCGCAGTCGTGGAGATCTGCGCCCGCCTGGACGGGATGCCGTTGGCGATCGAGTTGGCGGCCGCGCGGGTGCGGGCGTTGTCGGTGGCCGAGATCCTGGACAGCCTGCACGACCGCTTCCGGTTGCTGACCGGGGGTGCGCGCACCGCGGTGCGCCGCCAGCAGACGTTGCGCGCCTCGGTGGATTGGTCACATGCGCTGCTCACAGATGCCGAACGGATCCTGTTCCGTCGATTGGCTGCGTTTCTCGGTGGGTTCGACCTTGACGGGGTTCAGGCGGTGGCGGGCGCCGACGGGCTGCAGCGCTACCAAGTCCTCGACCAGCTCACCCTGCTGGTCGACAAGTCCTTGGTGGTCGCCGAAAACATCAGGGGCCGAACGCGATACAGGTTGCTGGAGACTGTGCGCCAGTACGCGCTGGAGAAGCTCGGGGAGTCCGGCGAAGCCGATGCCGTGCGCTCGCGGCATCGCGATCACTACACGACGATGGCCGCCCTGCTTGATGCCCCGGCGGGCCGCGATTACGAGCAGCGCATCGAGCAGGCCGAGACCGAGATCGACAACTTGCGCGCCGCGTTCGGCTGGAGCCGGGAAGGATCTGACGTCGAACTGGCCTTGGCGCTGGCGTCGTCGCTGCAACCGCTCTGGCTCGGCCGGGGCCGTGTCCGGGAAGGGCTGGCCTGGTTCGGCGTCGCCCTCGCCGGCCTCGATACACAGCATTGTGATGTCGCGGCCGAGACGCTGGCGCGGGCGCTCGCCGACAAAGCCGTCATGATCACCGTCGCGGGCGCTGGCGGCGGCTTGGACGAGGCGCAACAGGCCTTGGCGCTTGCGCGGGAACTGGACGACGGGGCCCTGCTGGCAAGGGCGCTCAGCGCGTGTGGCCTGATCGCGGCTTACAACGCCGAGCCGGCAGGGCCGTACTTCGCCGAAGCGGGCGGCCTGGCCCGGGCGTCGGGCGATCAATGGAGGCTCAGTCAGATCCTTGCTTGGCAGACGCGCGGGGCCGTCACGGCGGGCGACCCGGTCGGGGCGTTCGCCACCGGCCAAGAGGGGCGCGACCTCGCCGAGGCGATCGGCGACCGATTCGCGTCGCGGCAGTGCCGCTGGTGCCTCGGCCTGGCACAGACGATGCAGGGTGATCTCACCGGAGCCGCCGCACAATTCGCCGAACTGGTTGCCGAGGCCGAGGCGGCACACGACGCGTTCTACCAGGCCCTCAGCCTTGCGGGTCAGGGCATCGCCCTGGCGTGGCAGGGTAACCCGGGTGCCGCGCGAGTTGCGGCGGACGCGGCAGTCGAGGCGGCCGCCGAGCTGGGTGGAGTTGCCGCGGGCAACGCCTACTTGTGTTGACCGCGGCGGCTTTGGCCGCCGGCGATGCAGGGGTGGCGCAGGACGCGACCGGAGTGGTCTGGCGGCACCACGATGGCCAGCCGGCGACTCGGGCGGTCGGGCGCGCCATCGGTGCGCAGGCCGCGTTGGCCGGGGGAGATCTGGTCGAAGCCCGCCAATGGGTCGACGACGCGGTCAACAAATCGATGGGCTGGTACCTGATTATTGCGCTGATCACACGTGCGCGGATAGCGATCGCAGAACGCGAGCCAGAGCAGGCCGAACGCGACGTCCATGGCTCGCTTGCGATCGCCGCCGATATCAAGGCGTACTTACACACTCCCGATGGCCTGGAGTGCCTGGCCGCGCTGGTCCTGGAGGCCGGTAGTTACCGCGAAGCCGCACGGCTCGTGGGCGCGGCACACGGGGTGCGGCAGCGTATGGGCGAGGTGCGCTTGAAGGTCTGGGACGCCGATTACGAGGCGTCCGTCGAAGCGCTGCAAAATGCCTTGGGCAAGAACGACTTCGACGCAGCATGGGCCGAGGGAGCCGCGCTGTCCACCGAGCAGGCGATCGCCTACGCGCAGCGCGGCCGCGGCGAACGCAAACGGCCCTCCAGCGGCTGGGCGTCGCTCACCCCCACCGAACGTGACGTCGTGCGTCTGGTCAGCGAAGGACTGTCAAACAGCGACGTCGCCGCCCGCCTTTTCGTCTCACCGCGCACCGTGCAGACCCATCTCACGCACGTCTACGCCAAACTCGGCGTCGCATCACGCGTGCAGCTTGCGCAGGAAGCGGTCCGTCGCCACTGAGCGGCGAAGGGGTTGGGCGAAACCGCCCAACCCCTTCCCGAGCGCCCGTCAGCGGTTGGGTGCGTGGTCGTTCTTCAACGCCTTGTCCTCTGCCTTGTCCGATACCTGGCGTAGAACCTGCGCGATGTCGGCGCCGTTGGCCAGTTTGTCGTCGGCGCCGTCGCGCGGCTTGGTCGCGAACATGCTGGTGACCATCTGGTAGATCGGGCCGAGAGCACCGACCAACTCGGCCAGCCCCGCTCCGCCGTTGAGGATGTTGAGGTTGGCGCCCTGCAGGCCGAGGCCCTGCGCCAGCTCGCGGGCGATCTGTGGCATGACCTCTACCCGCTTCGCCTCGATCTGGGCGTTGTTGTTGGCGGCCAGCGCCTCGGCCTTTTTCAGCGCACCGGCGGCCTCGGCCAGTTCATAGGCCTGCTTTGCGACGGCTTCGGCCTCACCCTCGGCGCGGCGGGCGGCGGCCCGGGCCTCGCCTTCGGCGCGGGTGGCTTCCGCCTTGAAGGCTGCGGCATCGCGCTGGGCCTCGGCGTCGAGTTTGACCTTGGACGCTGCGGCCTGGGCCTGCTTCACCTCGCGAGTGGCGGAAGCGTCAGCCTCGTGTCCGGCCCGCTTGGCGGCGGCCTCGGCGGCGCTGGTCTGGGCGTCGGCCTCGATGCGCACCCGCCGGGCCGCGGCCTCGGCCGGCTTGATCTGCTCGGCGATCAGCTCCCGCTCACGCAGCGCGGCGTTGGTGTCGGCCACCGCCTGCCGGCGCTCCAGCACCTGTCGCTCCACGTCGGCCTCGGCCAGCTGGCCCGCCGCGTTGGCCTCGGCGTTGGCCTTGTCCACCTCCGCTTTGATCGCCGCCTGCTTGAGTTGGGTCTCGCGCACCTGGTCGCTCTTCTTGCGCTGGGCCTCCTGGACGGCCTGCGCCGATTCCTGCTCGGCTCGGGCCGCGGCGATGGCCGCGTCGCGCTCGGCCTCGGCGAGAACCGGTTTGGCCAGGTTATCCAGATAGCCGATGCCGTTGTCGTCGAGGTGCTCGATCTGCAGCGAGTCCACCGTCAGGCCCAGCTTGCTCATCTCGAACTGGGAGTGCTCGAGGATGGCCTGGGCAAGTGCGTCACGGTTGCGGTGGATGTCGGTCACCTTCATCGCCCCGACGATGGAGCGCAGGTGCCCGGCGAAGATTCGATTGGTCATTTCCTCCATCTCGCCCTTGCGCTGCTCGCCCAGGAAGCGCTGCGCGGCGGCGTTGACCGAGGTGATGTCGGACTGGACCTTGAAGGCCACCACCGCCTTGAGGTTGAGCGTGATGCCCTCGGTAGAGCGGCAGGTCTCGTCGATATCCACCTTGTGCAGATCCAGACCCAAGAACCGCACCTTGCGGAAGCCGGGCATCACCCACGCACCGTGCCCGATCACCACCTTGAACTGCGCGCCCTCGGTCTTTTGCTTACCGCCCGCGATCAGCATGGCCTGATCGGGACTCGGTACTCGATAACCGAACATTTCGTCGTTCTCCTTGATCTCCTGTGGTTCGAGACTCCTTGCGCCGGAGGCGCTTTGCCGCCGGCAGCGAAGTGTTCGGGGCTCGCGGGAGACTCACACCGCGCCCGTGTCCACTTGCAGTCGGTCAGCGTTGCCCGACGGCGCCGATTGTGCGGCGGGAGACTTGCGAAATACTTGCGGTGACGTCGGCGCGCTGCCTTACGACGGCGACGATGTGATGGTGACGTCAAGCGCGGGAGCCGGGCCCGCCGCCCCACCGGCCAGCCGGCTCCAGAACTGGTCGGCGACGGGGGCCAGCAGGCGCGGTCCCAGTTCGCGCACCATCACGGCCATCGCCTGCAGGTGGTCGGGGGTGTCGGTGGCGGCGAGGCCGCGCGCGCGCAGGCCGCGGACCTCGCTCAGCGTGAAGTCGGCGATCATTGCGATCAATTCGGGGTCGGTTTCGGCCGGGTCCAGCATCGCGCGGCGCAGATAGTTCAGCACGGCTGGCCTGGCGGTCAGCATGGCGTCCACGCTGGTGTCGCGCGCACGGCGGATCGCGGCGGCGGTGCCGTCGGCGGGCGTGGCCGCCAATGTCTGGCGGAGCAAGTCGATGACGTACTGCCGGACCGCGCGGCGCAGGCCCTCTTTGTTGCCGAAGTGGTGAACCACGAGACCGTGCGTCACGCCGGCCGTCGCGGCCACCTCGCGGATGGTCGTGTTGGAAGCGCCCTTGGCGGCGAACAATTCGAGCGCGGCGTTGCGCATGCGCGCCTTGGCGGTGAGATCCGTGGGGTCCCGTTCGACGGTGTCGGTTGTCGCCACGGCTCCTACTATACTGCTGGATAGTCTATTGACCAGTTGGATAGTAATCGCTAGATTCGATGGTTATGCCCACGCTCGCAGGGATATTGGCGACCAACGCGGGTCGCTGTCCGGATCGCCCGGCGCTCGTGTTCGGCGAGCGTCGCTACAGCTACCGTGAGCTTGATGCGGAGGTGAATCGCTCCACGCACGTGCTCGTTGCGGCCGGTCTGCGTAAAGGCGAGCGGATTGTCTTGATGTCGGCCAACAGCGACGCCTTCTACATCGCCCTCTATGCCGCGTGGCGGGTCGGCGCCCTGGTCGTACCGGTGAACCCGGCCGCCCCCGCCGTCGAGCTGCAGTACCTGCTCGACAACTCCGAAGCGGCCCTGCTGGTCTTCGACGAAGGTGCCGCCGGCGCCGTCGGGAGCTGCGCGCAGGCCGCGTCGTTGGCATCGCGGCCGATCGCGCTCGGCCCGGTCGAGGGCTATCCGCAGCTGGCCGCTCTGGCGGCGTCACAACCGGAGGTCCCGCCGACCGTCGACGTCCGCGAATCTGACGATGCCGCAATCCTTTACACGTCAGGCACCACCGGTCGCCCGAAAGGAGCGCTGTTCGATCACCACCGGCTCCTGTGGGTAGGACTGAACGCCGCGCTCATGCTGGGGATTCGGGACGGTGACCGGATCATGCACGTCGCCCCGATGTATCACGCGGCCGACTTGGCGATGCTGGTCGTCGGGGGCACCCACGTCGGCGGCACACACGTGATCCTGCCGGCGTTCAGGCCGGACGCGGTGCTCGATGCGCTGGAGAAGCACGCGATCAACGTCTTCTTCGGCGTCCCAGCCATGTACCAACTGCTGCTGGGCCAGCCCGCACTGGCCGAGCGGGACCTCTCCGCGTGGCGCGTCGGCGTGTTCGGGGCCGCCCCCATGCCGGCGTCGGCCGTGCGGGCGGCCTTGGCTGCGCTCCCGAACCTGGAGCTGATTCAGGCCTGCGGCCAGACCGAGGGCGGCCCCGGCGGAATCTATTCCACCGCAACCGAAGTACGGCAGCGTCCCGACGCCAGCGGGCGCCTCGCGCTGTTCAACACGGAGGCGCGCGTGGTCGACGACGACGGCAACGACGTCGGCCCCGATGGCACCGGCGAACTCGTCATCCGCGGCGAAACCGTCATGAAGGGATACTGGCGAAACCCCGAAGCCACCGCGGAGACCATCCGCGACGGCTGGCTGCACACCGGCGACATCGCCAGGATCGACGCCGACGGCTACATCACCCTGGTCGACCGGCTGAAGGACATGATCATCTCCGGCGGACGCAACATCTACTCGGTTGAGGTGGAGAACGCGCTCGCCGGGCATCCCGCGGTCGCCGAGATCGCCGTCATCTCCCGTCCCCATCCCGTGTACGGGGAAACTGTTGTTGCGGTGGTCAATCCGCAGCCCGGCCAGGCTGTCACGCTTGAGGGGCTGCGCGAATTCGGCGCCGAACGGCTCAGCGCGTACAAGCTGCCCCGCGAGCTCGTCGTCAGGGCCATCCCGCGAAACCCGTCGGGCAAAGTCCTCAAGCACGTACTGCGCGCAGATCTCGTCGCAACTCAGGCAACCTGTTAGGCAGCGTGTTCGAGCCGTGGCCGGCGCAGAGCCGGCCTGGCTCGGCGGAACTGCGTAACCATCCGCCACAAGTCAGGTAGCGGACTACTCACGTGCTTTGGGCTGCCGCGCAGCACGATCAGACTGCACGGCACAAGAACCGAATCGGTTCGGTTTCAAGGAATCTAGGGGGAATCATGAATCGGATACTGCGCGGCGCGGCAGCTGCGAGTGTCATCGCCGCCGGACTGGCCTTCGCGCCGACGGCGAACGCGGACACCACATGGTCGTCGATCTTCATCGAGCACAACGGGGAGCGGTGGGGCGCCGCCGACAACTATCCCAGTGCGGCCGCCGCTCGGGGCGCCGCGAACGATCAGTGCCAACGCACGGGTGCGGCCGTCTGCAACGAGATCGCCACCGGGCAGGGCTGTGTTTCGGCGGCACGCAACAGCACGGGCTGGACGGGGGCGTCCCGGCCGAACAAGGGAGCCGCCGAGGCCGCCGCCCTCGCCGGGCGCCCGGGCGGGCGAATCATGGTCACTCGGTGCTGAATCCGGCGCTCGATTGAACCGGCCGCCCCCTGTAGGACGACGCGGGGGGCGGCCGGCCCGCGTCTGGGCATGTCGGTTGTCGGCGAATCTTCCGTGGCCGGCCATCTGGTGAGAGCATGTGGCAAATGAAGGACGACCCGGAGCAGCGGATCCGTGAGCTGGAGCGCGAGCTCGCCAAGATGAGAATCGGCGGCCCGGCTCCCGTTTACGGCAGCAGCTTCGGGCCCCCGACAAGCCGGCGTCGACCGCGCTGGGGCCTGATCGCGTTGGTCGGGTTGGTGATCGCGTTGCCAATCGCGCTAATACTGGTCGGGGTGCTGAATTCGGTGCGTAACACCCCCGCCAGACAAAGCGCCGGAGCGACGGTCGCCGCGCCGATCACGCTCGAGCGCGGCGCCACGTTCAGCCTCGGTGGCAACAGCAGCACCGACACGATCGCGTGCAACGACAGCCACCTGACACTCAATGCGAACAACAGCACGATCAAGATCACCGGGCACTGCGCCAGCCTGAACGTGCGGGGCTTCGACTCCCGCGTGGACGTCGGCAGCGCCGATCTCGTGGAGGTGTCCGGTTACGGCAACACGATTACCGAGTCCGCCTGCAACGACGGCAAGCTGACCTTCACCAGCTACGGCAACGTCTTCACCGCCGGAGGACACTGCGCCACCTTCACGCTCAGCGGCTACGGCAATCGACTGCAGGCCGGCAGCGTCGACACCATCGACCTGACCAATTTCGGCGGCCGGATCACCGTCACCGGTCAGTGCGGCAGCGTCACCGTTGCCGCCTACGACAACCAGGTGCGGTGCGACAGCGCCGGCACCATCAAAGTCTCCGGCTACGACAACACGGTGACCTACCACAACGGCTCGCCAAAGATCACCACCTCGGGCCAGAACAACGTCGTGAAGCAGGGTTGACGTCACCGATCGGCCTTTTGCCGCCTATCCTGGGGAAACCCCGGAACATCGGGTCGGGAGTTCGTGGAGGTCGAATGGCGGCCGGATCGGCGTGTCAGACGTGTGGCACCTCGGCGGCAGCGACGCCATGAGCCAGACTCGGATGGGGGGAGTGCCGTTCGGCCGGTATCGCCTGCTGGACATCCTGGGCCGCGGCGGCATGGGGGAGGTGTGGCGCGCCTTCGACACCGCCACCGACCGTGTGGTGGCGCTGAAGGTGTTGCCGCCGAATCTGGTTGACGACAAGGTGTTTCAGGAGCGGTTTCGGCGGGAGGCGCGGGCGGCTGCCGGCCTCAACGAGCCGCATGTGGTGCCCATCCACAATTTCGGCGAGGCCGGCGGCCGGTTGTACGTGGACATGCGCCTGATCGAGGGCAACGACCTGCAGACCCTGCTTCTCGACGGGCCGCTGGAACCCGAGCGGGCCGTGAGAATCATCGAACAGATCGCTTCCGCGCTGCACGCCGCGCACCGAATCGGGTTGATACACCGCGACGTCAAACCCTCCAACATTCTGGTCGCCGAAGATGACTTCGCTTATCTCATCGACTTCGGGCTCGCGCGGGCCAGCGGAGACGAGGGCTTGACCAGTGCCGGCAGGACGATCGGCACGTGGGCTTACATGGCTCCCGAACGGTTCGGGTCCGGCGACGTCGACGCGCGCGCCGACATCTACGCCCTGGCGTGTGTGCTGTACCAGGCGTTGACCGGCGAGCGCCCGTTTCCCGTCGAAGGCCTGGAACAGATCGTCGTCGCCCACATGATGCAACCGCCCCCGCGGCCGTCCGATGCGTCGGACGCCATACCCCTGGCGATGGACCAGGTCATCGCCACCGGGATGGCGAAAGAGCCCCAACAGCGTTACGCGACAACCAAAAAACTCGGACAGGCCGCGCGGGCCGCACTGTCCGAGCTGCACCGGCAGCACCGCCCGCCCGCGCGAGCGGCCGACGACGAAACGCTGCAAACCAGCGGCGGCGGTACCGCGGCGACCCTGCAGGCCACCCGCGACGACGCCGCGGCACCACCGGTGGCGGGCGCCGATGCGGCGGCGGAGTACAAGCAGGTGACCGTGCTGTTCGCCGATGTGGCGTATTCAATGGACATTGCGACGGCCGTCGGCGCGGAGAGATTCCGCGAGCTGATGACCGAGATCGTCGATCGGTGTTCGACGGTGGTGCGACGCTACGGCGGCACGGTGGACAACTTCGTCGGCGACGGGATCATGGCGTTGTTCGGTGCGCCGACGGCGTTGGAGGACCACGCGCTCCGGGCGTGCTTGGCGGCGTTGGGTATTCAGGACGAGGCCGCGCGATTGGCCGTCACCGTCGGCGGCGACGGTATCGACCTGCGGATGCGGATCGGCCTGAATTCCGGCGAAGTGATCACCGGCGAGATCGGTTCGGGCGCTTTCGGTTACACCGCGGTCGGCGCTCAGGTGGGGATGGCTCAGGGGATGGAGTCGGTCGCACCGCCCGGCGGGGTGATGCTTAGCGAGTCCACCGCGCGTCTGGTCGAGGGTGTCGCGGAGCTCGGCGAACCGGAGTCGGTGCACGTTCGGGGCTCCGCTGAGCTGGTACGTGCGCGGCCGCTGCTGACAGTGGCCGCACCGGAACAGCTTGCTCACCAGTGGGATTCGACGCTTGTAGGCCGCGGGTGGGAGATGACCATGCTGACGGCGATGTTGGATCGCTCCGTCGCTGGACGTGGCGCCGTGGTCTCGGTGGTGGGTCTGGCCGGAATCGGCAAGACCCGGCTGATCGCCGAAACGCTGGACAATGCGAAAAGCCTCGGCATCGAAGTCTTTTCCAGCTTCTGTGAATCGCACGCCAGCGACGTGCCGTTCCGTGTCGTGGCACGCCTGCTGCGCTCCGTGGCGCAGATCCGTGGCCTGGATGATAGGCAGGCGCGGGCCCGCGTGCGGGCGTTGGTACCCCGGGCCGATCCGCAGGACCTGCTGCTGCTCGACGGTCTGCTAGGCATCGCCGATCCGGAAGTGGTGCTGCCCAAGATCGACCCGGATGCGCGACGCCGACGGCTGACCTTCCTGGTCAGCGCCGTGCTGCTGACACGCGCCGAACCGGCTGTCGTCGTCGTCGAAGACCTGCACTGGATCGACGACGCCAGCGACGCCGTGCTGGCCGACTTTCTGATGGTGGTCGCGCAGACGCGCATGCTGGTGATGCTCACCTACCGACCCGAATACGCCGGCGTCCTACAACACACGGCGGGCGCGCAGGTGATCTCGCTAGCGCCGCTGAGCGCCGCGGAAACGTCGACGCTGGTCGCCGCGCTGCTCGGCGCGGACCCGTCGGTGCGGCAGATCGGAAGCCGCATCGTCGAACGCGCGGCTGGCAACCCGTTTTTCGCTCAGGAGATCATCCGATCGCTCGCCGAACGCGGAGTGCTGGTCGGCGAGCGCGGCAATTACACCTGCAGCAGGGACGTCGCCGACGTGACCGTTCCGGCCAGCCTGCAAGCGGCCATTGCGGCCCGCATCGACCGCCTCAGCCCGTCGGCCAAGCAGGCGCTGGCCGCCGCGGCGGTGATCGGTGCCCGTTTCGGTTCCGATCTGCTGGCGGGCCTGGGTATCGATCTGTCCGTCGACGAACTGGTCAACGCCGACCTCGTCGAGCAGGTGGGCTTCACGGCGCCCGCCGTATACGCGTTCCAGCATCCGCTGATTCGCACCGTCGCCTACGAGTCGCGGCTGAAAACCGACCGGGCCCGCCTGCACCGGCGCCTGGCCGCCATGCTCGAGACGCGCGACCCAGCGGACGTCGACCAAAGCGCCGCATCGATCGCCGAGCACCTCGAAGCCGCCGGCGACGGGTATGAGGCTTACGGCTGGCACATGCGCGCCGCGGGATGGGCGAGCGGCCACGACATCTCCACGGCACGGCTGAGTTGGGAACGCGCCCAACACATTGCGGATGCGCTGCCCGCCGACGCGACGCAACGATCGGCGATGCGGATCGCCCCGCGCACCATGCTGTGCGGGAGCGCCTGGCGCGTGCACGTGGACGACAGAGCCCGCTTCGAGGAGCTGCGTGAGCTGTGCGCCGTCGCCGCCGACAACGCCTCGCTGGCAATCGCCACGGCGGGCATGGTGATCGACCACGCGTATCACGCCCGCATGCTGCAGGCGTCGCGGCTGGCCGCGGAGGCAATGGATCTCGTCGAATCGGTCGATGACCCGACGCTGACGGTGGGGTTGTCCTTCGCCTCGATCTGGGCCAAGACCGAAAGCGCCGAATGGGACCAGGTGCTGCGCTGGTCACAGCGCGTCATCGACCTCGCGAACGGCGATCCGTTGAAGGGCAACCTCATCATCGGATCGCCGCTGTCGGTCGCCCTCGCGACCAGGGCTCTGGCCAGCTACTGCCGGGGTCTTTCCGGGTGGCGTGCGGACCTGCGGCACGGCCTGACGATGGCGCGTAATGCCGATCCGCTCACGTACGCCCGGGTGATCGCCTACGTCTATTTACCTGGCATCCCCGCCGGAGCGCTGAAAGTCGACGATGAGGCCCTGCGCGAGATCGAGGACGCGCTCCCGATCGCGGAACGATCCGGCGACGATTTCGCGTTGGGCTTCGCCCGGATCACGCTCGGCATTGCGCTGCTGCACCGCGCCTCGGACGAAGAAAGGGACCGCGGACGGGCGCTGCTCGCCGATATCGGCAACGAGTACCAGCGCCAGCTGCCGATCGTCAGCGTGTACCTGGCGCGCGACCGCGCCCGCCGCGGCGATCGCGACGAAGCCCTGGCGCCGCTGCGGGAGACCCTCGCCTCCCTGATCGACGAGGGACAGCTGCTGTCATGGGGCGTTCCCGCGACGGGCGCGTTCGTGGAGACCCTGCTCGAGCGGGGGACCGACGACGACCTGGCCGAGGCCGAGGCGGCGATCGACCGCCTGGCGGACGCGTACGGCGGTGGCGCGCTGCCGGTTCGCGAAGTGTGGTTGCTGCGGCTGAGGGCCTTGCTGGCGCGGGCCCGCGGCGAGGACGCTGCGTACGTGCAGTTGCGGGATCGCTACGGCGACATGGCTGCCGCGCAGGATTTGGCGGGGCACATTGAGTGGGCCGATCGCTCGCGCGGGGAATCTACGCCCTTGGGCTGATGTTTTGCCGCCCGCGTGCGCCGCATGCTGGCTAGCATGAGCGAAACCGATCGACGCGCGGACCTGCCGCTGGTGGACTGGAGCGAAGTTGTCGTGAGCGGCCTGTTGCCGACGGGCACGGTGACGTTGCTGTTGGCTGACGTCGAGGGCTCGACGCGGCTGTGGGAGACCCGGCCCGCCGAGATGACCGCTGCCCTCGCGCGGATGAACGAGGCGGTTCTGCTCGCGCAGGCAACCTTGACGACCTCAGTGCGGTGCTGCTAAACATGGCCAAGCTATAAATTTGGGCGATCGCCCAAATCCAGTCGACGGAGGTTGCATGGCGGGCCGGATGGACGGCAAGGTCGCATTCGTGACCGGTGCGGCGCGGGGGCAGGGCAGAAGTCACGCCGTGCGCTTGGCGCGGGAGGGCGCCGACGTCATCGCGGTCGACATCTGCCGCGGAATCGACGGCTCATCCGCACCCGCAGCGACGCCCGAAGACCTGGACGTCACGGCCGGCATGGTCAAGGACGCGGGCGGCCGCGTCGTCACCGCAGAAGTCGATGTCCGCGATTCTGCGGCATTGCAGGCCGCGGTGGACAGCGGCGTCGAACAGCTTGGGCGCCTTGACGTCATCGTGGCCAACGCCGGTATCGGTACCGCGGCGGGCAAGCTGCACAAGACCGACGAGGCGGTCTGGCAGCAGATGATCGACGTCAACCTGAGCGGGGTGTGGAAGTCGGTGAAGGCCGGTGTTCCGCACCTGCTGGCGGGCCGCAGCGGCGGCTCGATCATCCTGACGTCATCGGTCGCCGGGGCCAAAGCCTATTCGCACATGGGCCACTACGTCGCGGCGAAGCATGGCGTGATCGGCCTGATGCGTTCGTTCGCAGTCGAATTGGGTCAGCACATGA
Source organism: Mycobacterium sp. NGS68 (assembly GCF_059812195.1). NCBI lineage: Bacteria > Bacillati > Actinomycetota > Actinomycetes > Mycobacteriales > Mycobacteriaceae > Mycobacterium > Mycobacterium sp. NGS68. The sequence continues at coordinate 79,647 of NZ_JCALCE010000013.1, forward strand.
TCAGGGTAAATGCCGTTCTGCCGACTCACGTGAACACACCCCTGTTGCTGAATGACGCGACCTACCGCGGATTTCGGCCCGATCTGCCCAACCCCGGACCCGACGACCTGGCGCCGGTCTGCCAGACCTTCCACCACTTGCCCATCCCATGGGTGACCGCCGAAGACATCAGCAACGCGGTGTTGTTCCTGGCGTCCGACGAAGCGCGATACATCACCGGTGTCGCGCTTCCCGTGGACGCCGGTAGCTGCCTGAAGTGAGGAAACATCGATGACAGTGGCAAACGACACGGACGTCTACTACGACCCCTACGACACCGGCATCATCGCCGACCCGTACCCGGTGTACGCACGGCTGCGCGACGAGGCCCCGATCTACTACAACGAAAGATACGACTTCTGGGCCGTGTCACGGCATTCCGATGTCGAGAAGGGCCTGGCGAACTGGCAGGTCTTCTCCAGCCGGCGCAGCGACATCCTCGAGCTGGTGCAGTCGAAGTTCGACATGCCCGGCGGTGTCATGATGTTTCAGGATCCGCCTGAACACACGATGCTGCGCAACCTGATGTCGCGGGTGTTCACGCCGCGCCGGATGGCCGAGATCGAAGACCAGATCCGGGCCTACTGCGTGCGGTGCCTCGACCCGCACGTCGGGTCGGACGGCTTCGACATCATCGCCGAGCTCGCCTCGATGATGCCGATGCGGGTGATCGGGATGCTGCTGGGAATCCCGGAGTCCGAACAGATTTCGGTGCGCGACGCCAATGACGCCAACCTGCGCACCAAGCCCGGCGCGCCGCTGAAGGTCGCCAACGCCGACTCGATCGCCGACGGCCGCATCTACGCCGACTACGTCGAGTGGCGATCCAAGAACCCCTCCGACGACCTGATGACGCAGCTGCTCAACGTCGAGTTCGACGACGAGAACGGTGTGCGCCGCAAGCTGACCCGCAAGGAGATCCTGCACTACACCCAGGTGGTGGCCGGTGCGGGCAACGAGACGACGGGCCGGCTGATCGGCTGGCTGGCCAAGGTGCTGGCCGAGCACCCCGAACAGCGCAGGGAGATCTACGAGGACCGGTCGTTACTGACCCGCACCGTCGACGAGACGCTGCGGTTCGAACCCACCGGCCCGCACGTCGCGCGTTGGATGGCAAAGGATTTCGAGTGCTACGGGACGACGGTTCCGTCCGGCAGCGCCATGCTGCTGCTGTTCGGTGCGGCCAACCGCGACCCGCGCCGCTACACCGACCCGGACACGTTCAACATCCACCGGGATAACATCTCGCACATCACCTTCGGCAAGGGGGTGCACTACTGCCTGGGTGCCAACCTGGCCCGCCTGGAGGGACGCGTCGCGCTCGACGAGATGCTCAACCGCTGGCCCGAGTGGGACATCGACTACGAGACAGCGAAACTGGCGCCGACGTCCACCGTCCGCGGTTGGGAGCGGCTGCGGGTCGTGCTGCCCTGATTCGCGCTCAGTCCGACAAGTGCTGCCGCCGGGACTTGGGCGTCGGCATCTCGAACCGGTCCAGGAAGCGGCCAACCAGCGCGACAGCCTCCTCGTGGCCGCCCGAGGTGCCCAGCCCCTGCTCCAGGATCAGCGTGCGCCCGATCGCCGCGATGACGACCGCCAGGCCCGCGGGCGGGAATTCCGTTGGCTCTAGCCCGTGTTCGCGAACGATGAAATTGAGCGCGGTGATCTGCATCTCCCGCCAGCGCTCCGACCAGGCGGCGATCTCGGCCCGGATCTCCTTGCGGTGGTTGGCCAGCCCCATGAACTCCAACAACAACCGGGTGTCCTTCGGTGCGGTGAGGGTGTCCCAGAACGCGTGCAGCGGGCGGTCGGAGGACAGCGCCTCCTGCTGGCGCTCCAGGTAGACCGCGGCGCCACGGCGGAAGACGGCAAGGTACAACTCGTCCATCGTCGGGAAGTAGTAGTGCACCAGCGCCGGTTTGACGCCAGCCGTGGCCGCGACTCGGCGCGACGTCGCCGCGGCGTAACCCTCCTCGAGCATGATCTGAATCGTCGCGTCGACCAGCATGTCTCGCGTCGACGAGTCCCGTGCCTTCGGTCGCTCGGACGCCGTCATCGCCTCACACCGCCGGCTCGGCGACCATGTCGAAGAACGCGGCGCCCGAGTCGGGTATGCGATTCTGCTTGAACACATTGACAGCGTAGGACACCAGGATCATCGAGTAGAGCAGCTGCAGCAGCCTTTCGGCGTCCTCCGGCAAACCTTTGATGTCAAGCGAATTCAGGTGGGCGATCGCCTCTTCGGCCCGTGGTGCGACGGCGTCGTAGAACGCGACGAGTTCGCCGAAGGGCTTCGACAACCGCGCCGCGTAGCGTTCCGCGCGCGTCGGCAGGGCCCAATCGGCCACGAACGGTTCCAGGTCGGCAAAGTCTGGCGGCAATAACGACATCACGCCTCCTCGGCCTGATGCGCGGCGACCGTGTCGCGGATGACCGTGTGGAACTGACGGATCAGCAGTTCCTGGTCGCTGAGATGGAAGGTGTTCTGCGCCCGCGTCTTCAGCGCCGAGTGGGTGGCCTCGATCGTGTTCACATCCTGCATGGCGAACTCGATCGTACTGTCCACCACCAACTCCTGCGCCAGGCGATCGGCGGCGTTGGCCGGCGGCACGAAGTACAGATCGATCTCGTAGATGTGCGAATCAACGGTCTCGGGCCAGTATGTGTAGGTGATGTAGTAGCCGCGCGCCCAGATCTGGACCGAGATGTTCGGGAATATCCAGAACTGGTCGTTGCCCCACGATGCGATGTTGCCCCGGTTGAGAAACTCCGGCTCACCGCCGATGTCCGGGACGTCGTCGGGCCCGAAAAGCCCGGCGCGGAAAAGCTTGTAGACCCAACGCTGGTCCTGACGGGCGGGCCCGGCGGTGCCGGGTTCGCGGGGTGGCAGCGGCGGCGGCCCTGGCACCGACGTGAGCATGTGCGGTCGGAACAGCTCGTAGTGGTACGCGTCGACGGGCGGCACCATCTTCTCGGCCTTGGAAACGTCGGGGTCGATGAACCGGCCGTGCACATACGGCGGGTGGTACCACTCGCAGACCGAATCGACGGCCAGCTTCCAGTTGCCGTTGATCCGCGTGGAGAAGCCGTAGTGCTGCGTCATGAGATGGAACGGGTAGGCCTCGATCGGTAGCAGCCCGTCGCCGAGGAATTCCCGCAGCGGCAACGGATCTGAGGCGAGGTTGACGAAGATGAACCCGGCCCACACCTCGCAGTGCACGGAAGGCATGCCCAGCGTGCTCTTGTCGAGGTCGAAGAACTCCTCTTCGTTGGTGATGTGGTTGACCTTGCCGTCCAGGCCATAGCGCCAGCCGTGGTACTTGCACGAGAACGCGCGACAGGTTCCCGACGACTCGCGGCCGGGATGTTCCTGCCACACCACCTTGTTGCCGCGGTGGGCGCACACATTGTGGAACGCGTGCACTGTGTCGTTCTGGTCACGTGCGATCACGATCGACGCGAGCCGCCCGGGCAGGTCGCGGGTGAAGTACGAACCCTTGCGCGGCAACCGTTCAATGCGGCCGACGCACAACCAGTTTCGCTCGAAGACGGCCTTACGCTCGGCGGCGAAGAACTCCTCTGAAATCGAATCCTCGTAGCTGACCGGCGCCGTCCCCAGTTCGGGGTAGTCGGTGGTGAACTTTCCGCGGCCGGTCGACAGTCGCTGTTGCAGGCTGGTCATGATCGGACCCCATCACTCCAAGGCTCCGCATCCCAGGCCCGATCCAGCGGCGCCATCTCACCGCCGAATGGGAAAAAGGCGCGCTGCGCGTACGTTTCCCGCGCCAGACCGTGTCCGAGCTCGTCAAGGAAGGCCCGCTTGAGCGGGTTTGTGAACAGCTGGCGCGAGTAGCGCAGCGTCAGCGGTGGCCTCTTGACCAGGTCGCGCGCCAGCTCCCACGCGCGGTCCAGCAATCGGTCCTTGGGGAGTACCTCGTTCACGACGCCCCACTCCTTGGCCTCGGCCGCGCCGAGCTTCATGCCGGTAAGCAGGAAGTAGCGCGCACGGGTGTGGCCGGCCAGGAAGCTCCAGATGACGTGCTGGCCGTCGCCGGGCACCTGGCCGCGGGGGAAGTGCGAGGCGTCCTGGAAGTAGGCGTCCTCGGAGGCCAGCACGATGTCGCCGAGCAGCGGAACCTCGGAGTGCATGTTGCACGGCCCGTTGACGGCGCTGATCATCGGCACGTCGACGTCGAGCACGTTGGTGATCAAGTGCCTGGCATACCAGGCCTTTTCGTCGAGCTTGTGCAGGCCGCGGGTGCCGGGCATGAGCAGATAGTCAGGCTTCTCGACGGGGTCGCCGTTGGGCATGCGGCCCCAGTTGGCGTTGTAGTTCTCGCCGGTGCCGGTGTGGATGAGCACCTTGATCTCGCGGTCGCCGGCGATGTCGGCGAATGCGTCCGACATCTGGTCGTGTGCCCGCCAGTCCCACACCAGGCTGCCGCCGTTCGTGTGGCACTGCATAAATAGGATTCCGTCGTCGGAGAGTTCGAGACGAAAGTTCGCGTACTGGTCGTGGTACTCGCTGAACCTGGTCCGCTTTGCCATAGAGCCCGTCCGTCCTCTTGGGCGATCGCCCAAATCGCATAAGGCCTCATGGTCCCACCTCGGGATGCGGTGGTCAAGGTTCAGCGTCCGCGCAGCGCGGCGACCACTGGCGCGAAGGATTCGATCTGCGACTGCTGCACCGTGACGTAGTTGACGCCCAGTGTATCGCGTGCTGAATACAGCTGCTCCACAACGTTTTCCACCGACCCGACCAGAACGTTGGGATGGTTGCGCAGCAACTCGACCGAGATGCCCGTCGCCTTCGCGATGCCCGCCAGCGCGGCTTCGTGGTCGTCGGTCATCTGGGTGAAGTAGGGCGACCCCTCGACGTCGAGGCCGGCGAACCGCTCGCCGGCGGCGTCGCGCACGAAGCCGATCCGGCGCTGCGCGACCGCCACCGGGTCCAGGCCGTCGGCGTCGCGGGCGACGAACGGCACGCTGGACAAGCTCACGATGTCGGCCTCGCGGCCGGCCAGCGAGAGGATGCGCTGACCGCCGCCTCCGATCATGATCGGCGGGTGCGGTCGTTGCACCGGCCGTGGCCGGCCCGCGTACCCGTGCACCTGGACGAAGTCGCCGGAGACCTCCAGTTCTTCGCCCGTCCAGTGAGCCCTGATCAGCGAAACGACCTCGGCGAGTTTGGCGATCCGCCGGCCCGGGCGGTCGAAGGCCACGCCCATCGCGGTGTATTCGACCTCGCTCCAGCCGGCGCCGATGCCCAGTTCCAGCCGGCCGTCGGACAGCAGATCCAGCGTCGCGGCTTCCTTGGCCAGCACGGCCGGCACGTGGTAATCGATGCAGAACACCCGGCAGCCGATGCGTAACGTGTCGGTGAACGCGGCGGCCGCGGCCATCGCCGCGATGGGTGCCAGGTCCTGGCGCGGCGTGCGCGCGGCCCGCTGCGCGGGGCCGGGGCCGAGGTAGTGGTCGGCGAGGAAAAGCGTTGAATACCCCAGGTCTTCGACTTTGCGTGCGGTGTCGCGCCATTCGCGCCCCCCAGCGGCGTTGGTCGCCTGCACCGCAAAGCGAAACGGGGGCCGGTCCATCAACCGAACCCTAGTCGCTTGACCGCGGTGGACACACGGTGATAGGCATGGGAAGCCGATTTGTTGGGCGATCGCTCAGGAAGGTTGGTGCGGCTTGGGTGCGAGGACGGCTGTCGTAACGGGCGGTGCGTCTGGAATCGGTCGCGCCGTCGCCCAGCGGCTGCGCGACGACGGGTTCCGCGTGGCCGTCATCGACCTGTCACCCACGGACGACGGATCGGGGCGGGTCGCCGACGTGACCGACCGCGCGCAGGTCGATGCCGCGATGTCGGACATCCGCGCCGAGCTGGGCCCGATTCTGGTGCTGGTCAACGCGGCCGGGGTCGAGGGGTTCAAGAAGTTCCTGCAACTGTCGTTCGACGAATGGTCGCGGGTCATCGACGTGAACCTGCATGGCGTTTTCCACACCATTCAGGCGGTGCTGCCCGACATGGTCGAGGCCGGCTGGGGTCGGATCGTCAACATCTCGTCGTCGAGCACCCACTCCGGCCAGCCGTTCATGGCGCACTACGTCGCGGCAAAGTCTGCGGTGAACGGGCTGACCAAGTCGCTGGCCCTGGAATACGGCCCGTCCGGGATCACGGTCAACGCCGTGCCGCCGGGGTTCATCGACACCCCGATGCTGCGCAGCGCCGAACAGCGCCACCTGCTCGGCGGCACGGTGGAGGACCACATCAACCGCACACCGGTCCGACGGGTCGGCCGGCCCGAGGACATCGCCGCGGCGTGCGCCTTCTTTGTGTCCGAGGAGGCCGGCTACATCACCGGGCAGATTTTGGGCGTCAACGGCGGACGCAACACCTAGAGAGGGCTAGATGTACGAGAGAGACCAGCTCTTCATCGACGGGGCGTGGACCGCGCCGGAGGCCGACGAAGTCATCGAGGTGATCTCGCCGCACACGGAGAAGCCCATCGGGCGGGCGGCCTGCGCGGGACCCGCGGACGTGAACCGCGCGGTCGAGTCGGCCCGTGTTGCGTTCGACGCCGGGCCGTGGCCCCGGCTGCAGCCCGCCGAACGGATCGAGGCGATCACCCGGCTGGCCGGCGTCTACAAGGAGCGGCGGTCTGAGATGGCCGCGCTGATCTCCGCCGAGATCGGCGCCCCGATCGCGTTCGCCAAGCGGGCACAGGTCGGGCTGCCGATGATGATGCTGTCCGCGTTCTGCGGGCTGGCGGGCAACTATCAGTGGCAGCAAGAGCGTCCGGGCCTGTACGGCAAGGACATTCGGATTCTGAAGCAGCCGGTGGGAGTCATCGGCGCGGTGGTGCCGTGGAACATGCCGCAGTTCCTCACCGTCACCAAGGTGGTACCGGCGCTGCTGGCCGGGTGCACGGTGGTGCTCAAACCGGCACCCGAGTCGGTGCTCGATGCGCAGCTGCTCGCGGAAATCGTTGCCGCGGCTGACCTTCCGCCCGGCGTGCTGAATGTGGTGCCCGGCGGCCGCGAGGTCGGCGAGGCCCTGGTGAGTCACCCCGGCGTCGATAAGGTCTCCTTCACCGGATCCACGGCCGCCGGCCGGCAGGTGGCGCTGGCCTGCGCCCAAAACCTCACGCAGGTGAGCCTGGAGCTGGGCGGCAAGTCGGCGGCCATCGTGCTCGACGACGCCGACCCCGCCACCGCCGCGGCCGCAATCCAGATGGCCAGCCTGGCCAATAGCGGCCAGGTCTGCAACGCGCTGAGCCGGATCCTGGTGCCGCAGGCGCTTAAGGACGAGTTCGTCGACGCGCTGGCCGCCTCGATGGCCGCGATGACGGTCGGCGACCCCGCCGACCCGAGCACCGCGATCGGCCCGTTGGTGGCGCAGCACCAGCAGGAGCGGGTCCGCGGCTACATCGAGTCGGGCAAAAGCGAAGGCGCACGGTTGGTGACCGGCGGCGCCACCATGCCCGACGGCGTCGACAGCGGCTGGTATGTGCGGCCCACGCTGTTCAGCGACGCGCACAACGACATGCGGATCGCGCGGGAGGAGATCTTCGGCCCGGTGCTGACCGTCATCCCCTACCGCGACGAGGAGGAGGCCGTCCGGCTCGCCAACGACTCCGAATACGGGCTGGCCGGTTCGGTTTTCACCGCCGACGTGGAGCGCGGCTACGGGGTGGCGGCCCGCGTGCGCTCGGGCACGTTCGGCGTCAACGAGGGATACATCATGGACCCGGCCGCGCCCTTCGGTGGCGTCAAAAACAGCGGCTACGGCCGCGAACTCGGCACCGAGGGAATCGACAGCTACACAGTGAGCCAATCGATTTCGGCGGCCGCCGCAACCTAGAGCTTCTTGAGGTCGCGAAGGATCTTGTTGAACGGAACAAGCGACGCCATCGCCTTGCGCAGGCTGGGCTGCGCGATGCTGGAGTTCGACAGCACCATGTAGCGGACTCCGCAATCGCGCCACTCCGCGGCCTGGTCGAGGACCTCGTCGGGGGTGCCGTTGAGCAGGTATTCCCGCATCACCGACGTCGGGACCTTGGCCGCATGCGACAACGCGGTCCGCTCGTCCATGTCCTGCGGCAGCAGGTCCTGAGCGCCGGCGAAGTTCGCGCCCAAGGGATGCTGTGCGCCGTGGCGGGTGAAGAACTCGTCCGGCGCGTTCAGTCCCGTCACCCGGATGATGTCGGATTCGAGGGCCTCGTCGACGTCGGCGCGGGTGCGGCCCGTCAACACGAACATCATGATCGCCGGCGTGACGGACATCGGGTCGCGACCGGCGTCGGAAGCGGCTGACCGCACGGCGTCGAGACGCTGCTTGTACTCCACGGGCCGGTGCGCGAACGCGGGGAAATAGGCATCGCCGTAACGCCCCGCCGCGCGCAGCATCCGCGGGCCGTGCGCGCCGATCCAGATTTCGGGCCACTTGCCCTGATAGGGCGGCAAATCAAAGAGCGCGTTGCGCAGCGGGAAATACGGCGAATCCCGGTTGACGAGCTTGCCGCCCGAATCCCACAGCGCGCGGATGGTGGCCATCGCCTCCTCAAACCGCGCGACCGGCTTCGACCAGTCGACGCCGTAGGGCTCGTTCGCCTCGCGTTCGCCGGGCCCCATGCCCAGGATCGCCCGGCCCCGGGTGAGTAGGTGCAGCGTCGCGGCGGCCTGGGCGGTGACGGCCGGGTTGCGCCGACCGCTGTCGGTCACGCCGACGCCCAGGCGCAGGCGCCCGATCCGGTTGCGGGCGGCGAGGTGACCGAGCATGGTCCACGGCTCCATGGCCGCGTCCGGCGTCGGGATGACTTTTGCCGCGCCGCAATACTTCTGCTGCCACAGCGCGCGCGGCAGCAGATGGTTGAGGTGATCGGGCACCCACAGGGAGTCGACGCGGTTGGCGACCGCATTCAGGTAGTTGGCCCGGGTGTACCTGTCCGCGGCCGAGCCGGCCGCAACGATCATGTCCACCACGCCGACTCGAATTCCGGTCATGGTTGGAGCATTGCGTGCAACCCGCCGGCCCGGTGCAGTAGATGTGTACTTAATTGACGATCATCACGTTTAATTAACTATTCGACGGGGGTATCTTCCCGGGCGTGAGTATCACCTTCAGGGACGTCATCCAGTCCAAGTATCTGTTGTTGACGACGTTCACCAAGGACGGCCGGCCCAAGCCCACCCCCATCTGGGGTGTTCCCGACGGCGACAAGCTGCTGGTCATCACCGACGACGGGTCCTGGAAGACCAAGCGGATCAACAACACGCCGCGGGTGACGATCGCCAAGAGCGCGGCGCTCGGCAAACCCAAGAGCGAGGAAGTGGAGGCGGTCGCGCGCGTTCTGCCGAAGTCCGAGACGCAGCGGGTCTACAACGCCGTGCTCAAGCGGTACTGGTACCACGCCTGGTGGTTCTACCCGCATTCGCTCATCCGCGGCGGCATCGACAAGGTGCACGTCGGACTGGAGATTGAACCCGCGGCGTAATTGAGCCGCGTCGCACTTAACTCGACGACGTTTTGGCGAGATAATTTCCGCGTGGATTCCACGCGCCCCAACCGGGTATGCCGTGCTGGTGACTTTGAGCCGGACGGGGAATGAGAATATGCGCCAATTCATCGCCCTGATCATTGTCGGCTGCTGCGTTATGTCGGCCGGCTGTCACAGCGGGTCCACCCACGGCACCAAAGGGTCCACCAGCGCCACCACCACGACGACGAAAGCTCCGCCGCCCGCGCTGGAGGGCGCCCTGAAAGGGTTCCTGCTGACGCCCGAGCAAATCAACGCGGCACTGGAAACGGCCGATTTGAAGGTCACGAACAATCGCGACACGATGGCCGACGACAGCGCCACGATGACGCCCAGGGAGTGCCTGGCCATCGACGGCGCGGCGCAGGCGCAGGTGTATGCGGGCAGCGGTTTTATCGCCGAGCGGGACCAAACGCTCAACCGTCAGGACGGCGATAATCTCACTCATTACGCCGAGCAGGCAGTGGTGTTATTCACCAGCCCCAAACAAGCCAGCGACTTTTTCAACGCCTCCGTCCAGCAATGGCAGGGCTGCCGGGAATACACCCATATCCAGTCGCGGACGCAGTGGACCCTGGGAGCGATATCCAACGCGAACGGCGTCCTGAGCACCACCTCGACCCTGCGGGACGCCCCGTCCACGGGGTGGAAAGCGTGTGGACGCGCGCTCGTCGCGAAAAACAATGTGGTGATCGACGTCAACACGTGCAGCGTCGACCCGAAGAACTCGGCCGTCGACATCGCGAATCAGATCGCCGCCAAAGTTCCCGGTTGACGCGCCGGTGTCAGCCGCGCAGCACCGCCTGGGCGACCACCCGCGTGCGGGTCGCGTGCCCGCCACCGAACAGCACGACATGCGCCAGCAGCGGATAGAGCTGGTGCAGCCCAATACGGTTGCGCCAGCCGGGTTTCAGCGGCCGCGCCCGCTGGTAGCCCGCCAGGATGGCGTCGTAGTGGGGGCAGCCGAACAACGCCAGCATTGCCAGGTCGCTCTCGCGGTGCCCGGCCTGCGCGGCCGGGTCGATCAGCACCACCCCGTCGGGCGTCCACATCACGTTGCCGCCCCACAGGTCGCCGTGTAGCCGGGCCGGCGGGTCGTCGTCGTCGAAGTCGCCCGCGCGACACCGTGCGACGACACCGTCGATCGCCGCGCGCGTCGAGGCGTCCAGGCGGTCCGCGGCGAGCTCGGCCATCGGGACCAGCCGTTCGTCCGCGTAGAACTCGCCCCAGCGGCGGTGGCCGCGCAGCGACATCGGCAGCGGCCGCGAGAGCGGCCCGAAGAACCCCGGTCCGTCCCACCCGTCGGGCCCGGTGCCGAACCCGTCGGCGCCCGCATCGTGCGTGATCGCCAGCCGGGCGCCGAAGACCTGTGCCGCCTCGCGGCTCGGGGGCACCGAGTCGAGCCGCCGCAGCGTCAGGCTGTGTGCGCCGACGGCGACGACCGGCACGCATGGCGCGCCGCCGTCGACGGCCGAAAGCCAGCGCAGCCCAGCGGCTTCCCACGCGAAATAGCCTGCGGGCGCGTCCGGATGTTCCTTGACGAAGTCGGCGTTCATCGGTGTTCGACTGTAGTAGCGTCGGGCGCGCCTAAGGAGTGCGCATGGATCTGCATCTGGCGGGGAAGACCGCCGTGGTCACCGGGGCCAGCAAGGGCATCGGGCTCGCGGTCACCAAGGCCCTCGTCGATGCGGGCGCGCACGTGGTGGCCGGGTCACGGACGCCTGGCGAGCACCTGCCGGCGCTCGAGGACGCGGGGCACGTGACGTTCGTCCCCGTGGACCTGTCCCTGGCCGGAACCGCCGAGGGGTTGATCGCCGCGGCGGCGCGGCGCGGCGGGATCGATGTGTTGGTCAACAACGTCGGCGGTGCCACGGTCCACCCAGGGGGCCTCGCCAGCATCACCGACGCCGAATGGCAGGCGTCCTGGGATCTGAACGTGATGGGCGTCGTGCGCCCCACCCGCGCGGCGCTGCCGGAGATCGAGCGGCGCGGCGGCGGCGCCGTCGTCATCGTCGGCTCGATCAGCGGCTGCGCACCCGGTTCCGACACCTACGGCTACTGCACCGCCAAGGCCGCCCTCGCCAACTTTGCCAAAGCGCTGTCAAAGGAGTTGGCGCCGAAGAACATTCGGGTGAACCTGATCACTCCGGGCGCGGTGGCGACGGAGCGCTGGATCGAGCCCGGTGGATTGGCGGACCGGTTCGCCGTGGCCAACGACCAGACGCCCGAGGAGGTCATGGCCGAGCTCGCCAGCACCTCGCCGACGGGCCGATTCACCACCACCGACGAAGTCGCGGATTTGGTGGTCTTTTTGGCCAGCGACCGGGCCGGCAACACCACCGGATCCGACTACCGCATTGACGGCGGATACATCCCAACCCTCTAAAAGGAGCGCACATGGATCTGCATCTGTCGGGCAAGACCGCCGTCGTCACCGGCGCCAGCAAGGGCATCGGCCTCGCGGTCACCCAAGCCCTGGTCGATGCGGGCGCGCATGTGGTCGCCGGGTCGCGGAGCCGTGGCGGGCTGGCGCCGCTGGAAGACGCGGGTCAGGTGACGTTTGTTGCGGTGGACCTGTCTCGGGCGGGCACCGCGGAGGAACTGATCGCCGCGGCGGCGCAGCGCGGCGGCATCGACGTGCTGGTCAACAACGTCGGCGGCGCCGCCGTCCACCCCGGCGGCTTCACCACAATCACCGACGCCGATTGGCAGGCGTCGTGGGACCTGAACGTCATGGGCGTCGTGCGGCCGACCCGCGCGGCGCTGCCGGAGATCGAACGGCGCGGCGGTGGCTCGATCGTCGTCGTCGGCTCGGTCAACGCCTACTTCCCCAACCCCGAGATCTACGACTACTGCGCCGTCAAGGCCGCGGTCACCAATTTCGCCAAGGCATTGTCAAAAGAGTTGGGACCGAAGAATATTCGGGTCAACTCCGTCAGCCCCGGCCCGGTCGCGACCGGGTTGTGGATGGACGAGGGCGGGGTGGCCGACGGGTTCGCCGAGGCCACGGGCCAGACGCCCGACGAGATCAGGGCGACGATCGCCGGCGCCATGCCGACGGGTCGGTTCACCACGCCCGAACAGGTCGCGGACCTCGTCCTCTTCCTGGCCAGCGACCGCGCCGGCAATACCACCGGTTCCGACTACCGCATCGACGGCGGGTTCGTCACTACGCTGTGAGCAGCCGCCGGTCTTCTTTCACGGTGCCGGTCTGCGGCCAGGTCTCCCGCCCAATGCCCTGGCTGAACGTTCGCCGCCGCGCCGGCCTGTCACCATGGACGGTGTGACCACCGCAATTGCCATCATCGTGGTGACGCTGGTGCTGGCGGCGCTTGGCATCGTGATCAACCAGCTGCTCCGGATGAAGGACTGGCTCAAGAATTCGCCGCCGCTCCCGCCGCCGCCCGACGACGAGTCGTCAGAGGACTGAGCGCAGGCTCGGCGAGAGTTGGTCCCAGCCCCGCGCCGAGAGTCCCCAAATTCGAGGGTCCACGGGCGATTTCACGCAAATTTGAGCGCCCTCGCGAAACGAGCGACGGGCCGGGCCGGTCAGCGCGCGCGGTCGCTAGCGAAGCGCCGCGACGGTGTCGGCCAGCGTGGTGCGGGGATCGCGATAGGTGATGCCGAGCTCCTGCTCGCTGGGGGAATCGTCGGACTCCGGCATCTGGGTGTAGTACTGCATGCCCGCGGCGGTGAACGGGTTGTCGAACGGCAGATACGGCCCGGCCAGGTCCAGGACGGTCCCCGCGACGCGCAGCACCGTGTCGGGCACCGGGACGGACACCATCGGCGTGTCGGCGACCTGTCCGAGCATCTTCGCCAGCTCGGCCACCGGGACCCGATGTCCGCCCACCATGTAGCGCCGCGGCCCGCGGCCCGGTTCCAGCAGGGCGGCGTGCAGCGCGGCCACGTCGCGGGCGTCGATGATCAGCCATGCGGCGCTGCGACCGGGGATGGTATGGATCTGCAGCGCCGCCTTGACGCCCTCGCCGGCCTCGCCGAACTGGTCGCCGACCGGCGGCCCGAGCACCATGCCGGGGTAGGTGATGTTCACCGGGGCCCCCGCGTCCTGCAGACCGCGGGCATAGATCTCCACCTGCGCCTTGGACGTGCCGTAGCCGTCGGTCCCGCCCACGACCGGCAGGTCCGCGGTCAGCGTCTCCAGGTCGGGATGGAACAGCGCCGTGAAGCTGGACACGTGGATGACCGGGTCGAGCCCGAGCTGGACGGCCTGCCCCAGCACGTTGCGGGCGCCGTCCATGTTGGTGCTGAGCATCTGCGGCGTTTGCCGCGGATCGGTGGCGACCAGCGCGGCGCTGTGCACGACGGCGTCGCAGCCGGTGAGCGCCTCGCGCACCGAGTCGCGGTCCTTGATGTCGCCGACGACGTAGTCCGACACGTCCACGCCCAACTGGGCGACGGACGTCTGCAGCTTCGCCGGCGTTCGGACCAGGAAGCGGACCGAATGGCCCGCGTCGGCGATGGCCTTGGCGGTCCAGCCGCCGACGAATCCCGTACCTCCGGTTACCAAAACTCGCATGCTGCGATGTTATGGCGAGCAGACACAAAAGCCCCAAACCGGATGGTTTTGGGGTGCTTTTGCGTCTGCTCGGCGTTAGAGGTGACTGGCCGCGTAGGAGGCGGCCTGGCCCGTCATGCCGTTCACCGTGTACAGCGTGTGCTGCAGGTTGGGGCCACCGCCGGCGGGGCTGCAGATCCCGTCGCCGTCGGCGCACAACTCGAGCGTCTTGGGCTGATACAGCGGACCGATGGTGATCATCGGCGCGCCGTACTGCTGCAGGAACTGCGGGGACGGCGTCCCGAAAAGCGTCACTGCGGCAACATGTTTCGCGACGTCGGCCGGCATCGGCGGCGGAACCGCCGAAGCGGGCACGCCCGGCGGCACGGCCGGTGAGGTGACATAACCGGCCAGGGCGGCGCCCTGTGAGTAGCCGCCGAGCACCTCACGGGTCCTGGGGCAGGTCGCGGCCATCGACTCGATGTGGTTCCCGGCATCCCGGATGCCGTCGATCACCGTCAACGGAAAGTCGGGGCTGGAGAAGTCGGTGCTGGCGGGGTAGTTGACGGGATAGACCCCCAGCGATTTGCCGCCCAGCTGCGAGCGCAGCGCGTCGACGAACGGCCCGCCGACGCCGCCCAGGCCAGGTGGCTCGCCTGAGCCTCGGGCGAACACCACATCCACGTCCGGGCACGGGTCGGCGGACGCCGGTGCGGGCACGCCCACCAGCGCGGACGCGGACACCACCCCCACGACGCCCGACGCCACCGCAATGCGGCGCATCCACCTGATATCAACCAATTCTCTGACGTTCATTGCTATCCAACCGTTTCGCATCGTTCGGCATACTTTTGCTGGTATTCGGACCCGATGACGATTTGGATTGCCCGAAGCCGCAGGCCTCAATCGCAAAGCAGGGTTGCCGGGGCTTCCGGCAACCCTGCTTGTGACGAGCCGTGATTACTTCTTGAAGGCGTCCTTCACCTTTTCCCCGGCGTCCTTCAGGCTGGACTTCGCCTGGTCCCCGCGACCCTCGTTCTCGGTCTTGTTGTCACCGGTGACCCTGCCGACCGCCTCCTTGGCCTTGCCGCCCAGGTCCTCGATCTTGTTCTTGATCTTGTCTTCGGTGCTCACGGAATTCTCCTGCTCCTACGATTGCGCGAGTAATACCCGCGTTGGCTACCCCGCGGCGGCCGATCTTGAAACCCGCCACGTCGGCCCGGTACCAAGGCCCGGAAGGCGTCTTTCACCTTCTCGCCGGCATCTTTCAAGTGGGCCGTCACCTGATCTCGCTGGCCTTCGTACTGGGTACGGCGGTTTCCGGTGGCCCGGCCGACGGTCTCTCTGGCTTTGCCGCCCCAATATTGCGCCTTGTTGCTGAGTTTGTTTCGCGCAGTCATGAGCCGTGCTCCCTCGGTTCGGCTGTGTGGAAGCTCACTTTCTGCGGATACCCGACGGCGGGCCGCGGTAAAACTCACCTCTGGGCCGGGACCCGAGCCCCCACGCCCCATACTGTGGGGCTTTGCCACGCTGATAGCTTCGGTGCAGTGTCGGCACCGCAACGAAGGGAGGTCGCCAAGTGACGCGAAGTCTGCTCGTTACCGACGACGGCCTGCCGCGCGGCGTGTCCGGGGCCGCGGACCCGCACTTCGCCAACGTCGTCAAGGTGTTCGCGCAGCTGTTTTTCGGGCGCCGGTTCGGCGGGGGAGCCCTCAGCGTCTACATCGAGGGCCGGCCCGTCGTCGACGTCTGGACGGGCTGGTCGGACCGCGCCGGCACCGAACGCTGGACCGCCGACACCGGGGCCATGGTGTTCTCGGCCACCAAGGGCGTCGCCTCCACGGTGATCCATCGGCTGGCGGACCGGGGCCTGGTGGACTACGACGCGCCCGTCGCCGAGTACTGGCCTGAGTTCGCGGCCAACGGAAAGGCCGACGTCACGGTCCGCGAGGTGCTGCGGCACCGCTCCGGACTGTCGCACCTGAAGGGTGTGACCAAGACGGAGCTCATGGACCACCTGCTCATGGAGGAACGCCTGGCCGCCGCCGCACCCGATCACCTGCGCGGCGTGCAGGCCTACCACGCCCTGACCTACGGCTGGCTGCTGTCCGGGCTGGCCCGCGCGGTGACCGGCAAGGGCATGCGGGAGCTGATCCGCCAAGAGGTCGCACGACCGCTCAACACCGACGGCATCCACCTGGGCCGCCCGCCGGAGGGCTCGCCGACCACGCCGGCGCAGATCCTGATACCGCAGGGTCGCCTGCGCGCACCCGTCTTCAACTTCCTCGCGCCGAGGGTCGCCGGACTGCCGTTCTCGGGCGCCATGGGCGCGATGTACTTCCCCGGCGTCATCTCTCTGGTCAAGGGCGACACCCCGTTCCTGGACGGCGAGGTCCCGGCGGCCAATGGCGTGGTGACCGGCCGCGGCGTGGCCAAGATGTACGGCGTGCTGGCGAACGAGGGCCGGATCGACGGCAAGAAATACCTGTCGAAGGACCTCGCGCGTGGCCTGGCCGAGCCGCGCAACAAGTGGCCCGACGCGAACATGGTGGTGCCGCTGCCGTTCCACCTCGGCTATCACGAGTCGCCGGTGCCGGGCCTGTTGCGGGGGTTCGGTCACGTCGGACTGGGCGGGACGCTGGGTTGGGCCGACCCGGAAACGGCCAGCTCGTTCGGCTTCGTGCACAACCGGTTGCTGACGCCGCTGTTGTTCGACATGGGATCCTTTGCCGGGCTGGCGCGCCCGCTGCGCAACGCCATCGAGGCCGCTCGCCATCAGGGCCCCGTGGAGGTGCCGGCGCTGGGTGCGACCTACCCGAAAGCCGTTCGGCGCAAGCCGGTTTCGGTGAAGGTCTAAAGCCGGCCGACGACTTGCGCCGCGGCCTGGGCCGGCATCCCGTTCGAGAGGTACGAACCGTGCGCCGACGGGTTCAGGCCGCCCGAGCACGCCGGGTCGTCGGGGGCGCACATGTCGATGGTCTTGCCGCTGTACGCCTCGGCGATCGGCGGGAAGCCGCCCGACAGGGCCGTCGCGAGCAGGCTCGACGGATTGCCGAACAGGACGATCGCGGCGACGTGGTCGACGGCCTGGGGCGGCAGGATCGTGGAAGCCACGTCCATGACGCCCGCGCCCTGCGACAGCCCGCCGAGCACGATCCGCGTGTTGGGGCAGCGTCCGACCATGTCCGTCACGTGCGCGTTGACGTCGTCGGCGCCGGCCCTTGAGCTGTCGGCGAAGGCGAACGTCGCCGGGTAATTGACCGCGTAGACACCCAGCGACCGCCCGCCGACCTGCGACTTGAGCGAGTCGATGAACTGTTGACCCACCGGCCCGACCCCGGGAGCCGACCCGGTCCCGCGCGCGAATGCCACCTCGACGTCGGGGCACGAGGCCGCAGTTGCGGACGGGATCGAGACCGGGCCGAGCAGCAGCGCGGGGGTCAGCAGGGCCAGCAGGACGCGAGGGATGCGCATCGCTCAATGCTGACACACCGCCGCGCGATCGGCGGGGTCGATCAGTCGGTCCGGGCCACGCCGCGGGGCAGGGTCAGCGGTAGGTCGTTGTACGTGACGATGCCCGGTGGAGCAGCGACGACGGCGGGAATTGCGTTGATCGGGGGCATGGCGGTCAGGATGTGGCCGATCACCATGAAGTCGGCGATGGTCTCGGCCTGGAAGTACGGCGGCGGCAGGAAACCGACTTTGGTGGTCACGGTCGGCTGACCGTCGACCCGGATGACCCAGCCGTCCTGCTCGATCTTCCAGTCGGGCTCAAGGGTCTGCCCTTTGCGCCAGCGGACGTTAAGGTCGATCAGGGTCTTGTCGCCGACGATGCCCTGCCAGCTGATGTAGGTGCCTGCCACGCAACCGGCGGGGATGGTCCACGAGCCGAGGTCGAGATCGGCCGTGGTTTGGGCGAATTCGGCCACGCAGCGCACCTCGTCCAGCTCGACGCCGAGCGCGTCGGCGACCAGCCGGACCGCCTCGCCGAAGATCGCCGTGCCCTTGGCCGCCATCTGCTGCAGCTCCGGGTGGTCGATCGGCTGGCCGAAGCCCACCGGCTTCTCCGTTTCGGGGGAGTCGTAGAACGTGGTGTCGGCGGCCTCGTTGACGGTGATCTTGTCGACGCGGTTGCAGACCATCGCCGACACGATGGCCAGCAACTCGGCGAACCCCGGGCTGACGCCGGATCCGAAGATGGTCGAGCCGCCCTTCTCGCACGCGGCCAGGATGCGGTCGCGGCCCTCGCCGAGGTTGTGTCCGGTGATGAACGACGCCGTCGTCACCACGTTGACGCCCGCGGACAGGATGCGGACCAGTTCGTCGACGTTGATCCACATGGGGTTGTAGACCACGCAGTCCGGCTTGCACGCCAGCAGCGCGTCGACGTCGTTGGTGGCGGTGATCCCCAGCGGCGCGATGCCGACCAGTTCGCCGGCGTCCCGGCCGGCCTTTTCGGGCGACCACGCGTAGCACCCCACCAGCTCGAGCGTGGGGTTCTCGGCGATCGACTGCAGCGAGCTCTTGCCGACGTTTCCGGTGTTCCATTGCACTACGCGATAGGTGTTTGGCACTCGCTCAGCATAGGGTGGTTAGGTCCGCTTAGTAAGAGGATTCGGCGGCCAGGATCTCGGCCAGGAACGCGTCCGCCGGCGGCCGCTCCAGCCGTGCCCGCACCCAGCGTCGGACCCGATCCCGGGCTTCGCGCGGCTCCGTGACGTCGGCCCCGACGGTCACCGAGGTCGCGGGCCAATCGTGGTTCCAGGCGGACGATTCCGTCAACGCGCCGCGCTGCGCATCCAGCAGCGGCACCGTGGCCCGCCCGCTGGCATCGAGGGTGCCGGCGCCGCTGACGGTCCCCGACCGCACCCGCACGGGTAGGTCGGTGGCCGGGTCCGGTCCGATGACGGCCGCGCGGACGACGGCGACCACCGCGGGGTCGCCGGGCGTGACGCTCCAGTCGACGGTGTCTTCGGCCGCATCGAAGATGCCCGGCGGCACCGCGCCCCAGTTGATCGACGCGACGCCCCGACCGATCGCGGCCGCGGACCGCGGGCCCGGGTCGGAGCCGGCGGCCAGCGCATAGTCGTCGCGCCGCCCCGTCGGCATCGCCACGAGAGATCCTGAATCCTGCACTGCAGCAGACAATTCCGGCCAGCCGTCGCTGTCTAGGCCGATCTCTTCGGCCAGGTCCGCGCCGGCCCGCACCAGGTCGCGGACGCGGGGATCGGCGGCAAGCAGGTGGCTCAGAAGCGCGGCGGAGTGCGGCGCCAACAGCGGCGTCACATCCGAGTCCAGCGTGTCGTCGGCGAAGAAGCCCTGCGCACCGGCGGTCAGCAGCGCCACCTCGACGTCGAGCAGTGCGCGGTCGAGTGCGACGATGCCGTCCCGCTGGCTGGCGGGCCACCAGCGCCGCAGCCAGTGCCCGATCGCGAGCCTGTGCAGCGGCGCCAACGAGCCGGGCACGACGTCGGCGCCGCCTAGATCCCGCGCTTCATCAGTGATCACCGTGACGTGCTTCGCTTCGCCGACGACGCGCCACAGCCAGTCGGCGCGGGCGGGGTCGGTAAAGGTGATCCGGGCGGCGTCGGCGTCGGGGCCGTCGACGATCCACGACAACACAGCGCCGCTGACCTCCAGCACCGCGACCAATGGTGTCGGTGTGTCGGCGACCAGTTCCCCGGGGTTCATCCCGCCACCTGCAATTCCAGCATCGACTTGATCCGCTGGCGGTGGTCCAGGCTGACCGAGCGGGCGACGCCCTCGAGCAGCGAACGCACGTCGTCGACGTCGTCGCACGGCTCCTGCCAGACGTCGCGTCCGTGCAGTCGCGCCCACAGCCGGCTCAGGTAGGGCTGCGCGTAGGCGGCCAGGTCGTCCACCACCTGCTGTTGGCGCGGATGAATGGGGCCGCCCTCGGCGAGGTAGCGGCGGGCATGCAGGACGTAGGCCTCCTTACGCAGGCGGGCCTGGATCTGCCCCGCCAACCCGTATCGGCTGACCACCGACCGGTCCAGCGGCGCCAGTTCGCACGCGACTTCGATGCCGGTGACCAGGGTGGCCTGCTTGTCTTCACCCAGCAGTCCCCATGGCGCGCAGGCCCGGTCGACCTCTTCGTCGCACAGCAGCGGGACGTCCGGCAGAGCGTCGCGGTCCAGCGCGCGACGCAACGTCGCGCGCACCCTGTCCACCACGGTGCGGTCCAGTGGCCGGTCGCTGTCGGCTCCGCCACGGACCTGCGGCCGACGTTGCGGCACAATGGAACTCAAGCCCAGCTCGACCAGGGACCAGGGTAGCTCCGTCGCGGCTTCCAGGCGGGCCAGCGCGCCGAGGTTGTACGGGGTCGGGTCGGCGATGACGGCCGACCAGACTCGCTGGCGCGCGACGGCAGCACTGTGGCTGTTCGCGGGCCCGAGAACCGTGCCGAGCTGCGCCAGGAACGGAGCGACGACGATGTCTTCCGGCGCCCGCACGTCGCGCCAGCTGCGCTCCACCTGCGCGGCCAGCGTGGCGACGACCTCGGGGCCGGCTACGTAGTCGTTGAGCACCTCGATCGCGGTGCGGTCGCGGCCGCGGTGGATGTCGTGCAGGACGGCGGCCGGCGTCTCGCGATCACCCGGGGCGGGCGGGCCTTTCGTGACCGCGAGCTCGTAGCAGACCGGGAAGTACAGCTCCTGAGCGTTTCCGCTGCGAATCCGCAACCGACGGCGTTCGAGCTTGAGCACCTCGAACCACGCTGCGGCAGCGCGCAGTTGGGTCGCGTTGCCGACGATCGCCGCGTGCATCGCGTCGGCGCTGTCGGGCGGCACCAGCGGGGCCGAATACTGTGGGTTCGACCGCAAGCGGAGCACCAGCGGGTCGACGATGCGTTTGACGGTCCTGGTCAACGGGCCGCCGTCGTCGCCGCTGAGCACCTCGACGCCGGGACCGATTGCGCGCCAAGCCCGCTCGATGACCGCGCGGCGGGGCTGACCCACCGCGACGGCGGTCTCAGCCTGCGGATCGGCGCTCATCAGCACAGGATAGGGGCAATCCAGAGATATCCACATCCACAAAGTTGGGTTCGGTAGCCGACCGCGCGCCCGAGGCTGTTCGCATGAAGAAGCCGATTGTGCTGCTGCTGGGTGCGCAAACCGCGTTACTCGCTACCTGTGTGCTGTTCGCCGCCTTTGCGGACGTGGGGAATGCGCTGGTGGGCACGGCTTGCGTGCTTGGCGCGCTGGCCATCGTCGGCTGGCTGCTGCACACGCCGCGCCGGGCGGCCGAAGACCGCATCGTCGGAATCGGCACCGTGTGCGACGAACCCGAAACGACCGCCGGCGGACAGCAGGTCATGATCGAGGTCACCAGCGTGGACGGTGAAACCTTCGTCGGCCGCCTGGCTCACCATGACGGCGACCCGGTCGCATCGTGGCTGCGTCCGGGCACCGTGCTGCTGGTAGCGTTCGATCCCGCTTCCCCCGAACAGCTTTCGATGCCCGACGACATGTTGGCGGTCCGCGCGGCCGACCTGATCTCGATCTGAGAGTGCGTTAAGCGGGCGAAAGCCGTTGCGGCGGAAGCTCCGCCCGGATCGCGGCCTCCGCAAGCTCGGCCGCGGATCGCCAGTCCCCGCCCGCATCGACCGTCAAGGCGGCGGTGAAGTGGGGGCTCAGGTGCGCGGTCACCGTGGTCGTGAGCGTCGTCGGTGGATCGCCCTCACCCCCCGCCGCCCGCCACAGGGTGGCCGTGATGTCGGCCGCCGCACCGCGGAATTCCCGGAGCCGGCGCCGTTCGGCGGCGGCCAATTCGGCGGGGAGGTCGCGGCGCGAGGCGAGTTCGAAAAACCCGGGCCCGATGGTGGCGTTCATTCGGTGCGCGGCCTCGCAGGTGGCCCGCAGCCAGCCGGGCAGATCGCCGTCGAAGGCCGGAAGTTGCTCACGATAGCCCGTCATGCCGGCCTCGAAAGCCGCCGCCAACAGCTTTTCCCGCGTCTCGAAATGCCGGAACAGGGTGCGGCGGCTGACGCCGCTGACGTCGGCGAGCTGATCCATCGTGACGTCGAGGCCGCCGCTGAGCACGAGCCGTCGCGTCGAAGCGAGGATGTGTTCGACGGCGGCCTGTCGCTTGGCCTCGGCGAGCGCGGTCGACGTCGTTGGACCCATCCGTCGAGCGTAACCGACCTACTTCAGGATTGACACTAGACAGTGCCATGAATAACACTTAGCCGTGCCGAGTGAGCGGATTGCGGATGCAGATGACGTGATTGCGGCCGCGCTAAAGGACGTTTCCGTACCGGCCCTGGTCGCTTCGGTCGTACAGCTGACGGGCGATCCCGCCTACATTCGGGGGCCGATCCGGCCGCGGGAGTTCGTGCAGAACGAATTCCAGGGCAAGTTGAGCGCCGAGGAGCAGGAGCAGTTGCGCCGCGACGCGCTGACGGCGATCTGCGCCTGGCGCGACGCGGGCTGCCCGCCGACGACACCCCCGGGCGCCGAGGTGGTCCGTGAGCTGATGGACTGGATCGCCTGTGAACCGGTGCCCGACGACCACGCCGCCCTCTACGCCGAGGAGATGGACTTGGCGGGCGAAGACCCGCGCGCCATCGCCATGTCCGCGCAAGCCACTGTGCCACCGGGCTTTTCGGTGCTGATCGTCGGAGCCGGGGCGGCGGGGCTGTTGGCCGCCATCCGGTTGCAGGACGTCGGCATCCCCTACGTGATCGTCGAGAAGAACCGCGACGCCGGCGGTACCTGGTGGGAGAACAGCTATCCGGGGTGCCGCGTGGACGTGGCGAGCCACTTCTACTCGTACTCCTTCGAGCCCAACGCCGATTTCACGGATTACTACACGCGACAGCCCGAGCTGCACCGCTACTTCCGAAAGATCATGGACGACCGGGGCATCGCCCAATCGGTCCGATGGGGAACCGAAGTCGAACGCGCGCGTTGGGACGAGCCCGCCGCGTGCTGGAGGGTGACGGTCCGTGACGGTGACGGCATCGTGCAGACGCTCTCCGCGAGCGCGGTCATCTCGGCCGTCGGCTTCCTCAACCGGCCGTTGATTCCCGACCTCGCTGGTCTGGATCGCTTCGCAGGGCCGGTGTTTCACTCCGCGCGGTGGGACCATTCGGTGAACCTGACCGGCAAGCGGGTGGCGCTGATCGGGGCGGGGGCCAGCGGATTCCAGATCGGCCCCGCGATCGTCGACGACGTCGAGAACCTGGTGGTCTTCCAGCGGACCCCGCAGTGGATGGCGCCCAACCCGCGCTATCACGCGCAGGTCACACCGGGCGAGCGGTGGGCGATGCGCCACCTGCCCGGGTATGCGCGCTGGTATCGGTTCATGCTGATGTGGCAGTCGAGCGACAAGATGCTGGAACTCGTCAGGGCCGATCCCGACTGGCCGGACTTCCCCCGCACGGCGAACGCCGCCAGCGCGGCGCGCCGCGCCCTGTTCGTCAAATGGATCGAGGACCAACTCGGCGATGACCCGGAATTGGCACGAAGGGTCACGCCTGACTACCCGCCGATGGCCAAGCGGATGTTGCAGGACAACGGCAGCTGGCTGCGCTGCCTGAAGCGGGACCACGTCGAGTTGGTGCGGGACGCGATCGTCCAGATCGACGAATCGTCCGTTCGGACCGGCGAAAACCGTTATGAAGTCGACGTGATCGTCCTGGCCACCGGGTTTCGGGCGTCCGAGATGCTCTGGCCGATGGAGATTGTCGGGCGTGCGGATGTAGCGCTGTCGGCGGTGTGGGACGGCAAACCCGCTGGCCTGCACGGAATCTCGGTGCCCGATTTTCCCAACTTCTTCATGATGGCCGGGCCCGGAACCGGTTTGGCGCATGCGGGCAGCGTCATCTTCATGCTCGAGTGCCAGATGCGCTACATCGGCGAGGCCTTGCGCAGCCTCTTCGAAGACGGGGCGCAAACCATCGAACCCAGCGCCGCGGCCTACGAGCGGTACCGGCAGGAACTGCAGGCGCAGGTGGCCACTCTGATGTGGGGGCACCCGTCCATAGAGCATTCGTGGTACAAATCCGCCGATGGCGGGGTTTACGTGCTGTGCCCGTTCGGGTCGGTCGAGTACTGGAAGCGCACCCGGCGGATCGACCCGGACGCGCACGTCCTGGGGTGCACCGCCGCACGGGATGGTCAGCGCGCGCCGTCGACGGTGAATGTGATCAGCGCGGCCCAATAGACCGGGCTGGCGGTGACATCCCCGTCGCGCCAGCGTCGCATCTGTTCGCGCTGCCAGCGATTCACGGCACAGCCCGCGTCGACGGCCTGGTGCGCGCGGTCGACGGCGATGACCACGTCGGCCATCGGGTCCGTCACGCGTGCGCCCACGGCGAAGCGGCGATACGCCGCCGTGGTCGGCAGCGACCACAAGGTGGCGGTGACCAGGCGCGCGCCGCCCAGGACCATCGCCGCCACCAACCCGGTCGCCTCGTCGAACTGGTAGTCGCCGCCCGACGCGCAGGCCAGCAGCGCGACCCGGGGCGGCATCGGTAGCCGAAGCGACATCAGGTCCGACGCGGTGAGCGGACGGTGGTCGCCGATCGGTTCGGCATGCCCGGGAATCGCTGCGGCACAGGCTAGATGCAGCGCCGCGCGATCGGCGCGGCTGGAGTGATCGGGATCCCCGTCGGCCGAACTCGCATGTCCGACATACACCAGCCGACTCGGAGCCTCGTGCAGCAACTCGCCCAGCCACTTGCGGTCGGCGTCCCGGCGGCGGAACAACTCGACCGCCCCACCGGCGCCCGGCAACACCGGCCGCTGTCCCATCAGATCCGCGAAATACCTTGCCAGTCGGGTGTTTGGCGACGGCCTGCCCAGCACCGACCCGAGCGCCGAGTCCGGAAGCTGACCCGGCACCCGCGGATCGAGCACCAGCAGCGGGGGACGCTCTCGGCGGGCATCCCAGTCGGCGGGCGTGCGGGCTGAGTGCGCGATGTTTTGCGGCACCGCCATCAGCACGTCGACGAGTTCCATCAGCCGATAGCCGTCCGTGTGCTCGCGGACATCGGTGAGCTGCCAGGGGATCTGGGCGGGCACCGTGCCGGACACGGTGAATGCCGCCGCGCGCACGCGCACCAATTCTTCGGCGCTGGGCCCCGATTTCGGCACCGCGAGCAGTCCCCAAGGGACGCGCGCCAGCCGGGCGCTGGGGGACACGAACAGCACCGCGCGCGGCGAGGCGATGCACTCCGTCAGCAGCTGCCAGCCTGCCATGCCGATCAGCAGCACGCCGAGGATGTAGGCGGCCGTCAGCTCGGTGTCGGGTGCGGCGAACGGCCCGCGGGTCAGCGCCCGTTCGATCGCGTCACGCCGGGTCTCGGCGCCGCACGCCTCCGGTAGGGCATCGGCCAATTCCTGCAGCGCCGCAAGCAGAATCGGTTCGTCCACCACCCAGGTGACGGTTCGCGAGGGCTGCCCCACCACCCGCAGGGTGCCGTACGTGGCGATCCCGACGTCGGCGTAACGCAGGACCAGGGTCAGCCGGTCCGGTGCACTCATGGCCAGGTCGACCACGCGGGTTCGGCGGCGGTGACCGCGCGGCCGTAGCGCTGCAACGCCAGCGCGCGGTAGTGACTCATGATCGGCTCGGCGTCCGGCTGCATCCGCAACGGCGGCAGCGGGCCCAGCCGGGTGAGCGCGCCGGCCTGGCTTGGGGTGTCTCCGCCCGCGGTCAGCGCCGGGTTAGGGTCGGCGTCGTCAAGCACCGGCGCGGTGGCGGTGGAGGCCCAGTCGTCGGGTTCCAGCTGTTGCGTGTCGCTGCTGAAAGTCCCCCGTGCGCTGTGATATTCGACGAGTTCGCTGACCAGTTCGGTGTTCTCCCATTCCCACGCGACCGCGAAGGCGCCGGCCAGCATGGGCGCCGCAACATGGGTCGCCCAGCGTGATCTCGCGTCGGCGTCGGCTATCGAATAGCGCACCGAGTCAACCGCGAGCGCCGCCGGTACTTTGAGTTCGGCGGCCTGTTCGAGTTTGCTCATCGCGCGCCTCTGGCGCTCGACGTCCACCTCACCCGGTATGACGCCGAGCGACGCGGCGTGCCGGGCCTCGATCTCCCGCCACGTGTCCGAAGGGTCACCCGCGCCGTCGAAACCCAAGTCCGTCAACGCGTCCGCTCGCCACACCGTCCCGAGCTGATTGTCCAGCCGGGCATACTGCAGCCAGGTGCTGCGGGGCGTGGCGTCCAGGCACTCCCTGGCCTGCGCGATCAGTTCGACCGCTTCGGCGAACCGGCCGCGGAAGATTTCGATCCAGCTGCGCTGCAACAGAATACGGTGGATGTGCAGCGGCTTGCCCAGTTCGCGCCAGTGCCGCTCGGCGTGTTCCCAGCACTGGTCGGCGGCTTCCAAGGCGCCGGTCGCCATGCGGGTGAGCCCGAGATACAGCCAGCAGCGCGACACGTCGTGGGCGCGGGCGTGCTGTGCCAGCACCGGATAGGCTCCGCTCGCCAGCCGTTCCGCGGTCACCTTGTCACGGGCCGACCACGCGGCCGCCGCCCGCTCCAGTTGTGTTCTGGCGCAGGCCAGTTCCCAGCCGTTCGCCTGCGCGCGGGCCTCCGCGCGTCGCAGCCAGGGTTCGGCCTCCGGCAGTCGGCCGGTTTCGACGCAGAACCTGCCGTACGCGGTGGCCGCGGTCACCCACAGGAAGTCGCCGGCCCCGGCTTCGTCGCTGCGTGTGTCGACGGCCGGGAGAACCTTCTCCCACAGCGGAACCGACTGCACGTGCAGATCGTCGTCGCAGAGTGCCGTCGCGCAGAGGACTTGAGCGTAGGTGAGCAGGTAAGCGTGTTCGGCGGAGTCGGATTCGGTGATTGCCAGGGCGGCCGCGGCGCCGTCGTGATCACCCTGCGCGGCGGCCAATCCGGTCTGCAGAAATTGGGCTCGTCGGGAATAGCGACACACCATTGCCGTCACCTCGGCGTAGGACATCCGCACCTGCGCGGCCGCTTCCGGCAATTCACCGGCGACGATGCGCGCATAGATGTCGATACAGTCGCGGATGCGCCGGATGCATTCCTGTACACCATCATTCGCGCCACGAACCAGGTAGATCTCACCGAGTTGCGCGAAGACCTCCAGCATGAGGTCGTCCCTGTCGGCCTGCTCGATCTGCGGCATCAGGGACAGCAGCAGATCCCGCGCGGCGGACTCGTCGTCGGCGAACGCCAGGCGCCGCGCACGCTCGAGTTCGTCGGGGATCGACACGGCTGCATCATAAGTCCCGCGCAGCCCGAAGCGGCGGACGTGAGTCGCACGCCCGCCGCCCGGATGAGGCGCATCAGCCACATGTCGCCTTGATGCTGAAATCCTTCGTGATCATGCCGGCCATCGGGTTCTTCATGTCGGTACCCTGCGCCTGACCGGTGATGGTGTAGGTCTTGCCGTCCACCGCCACCTTGGCCGAGCCGAGGTTCTGGCCCATGTTGTTGGCGACGGACAAGGCGTTGCCGTCGACGACCAGGATCAGCGACTCGACCTTAGGGGCCGCCTCGTCGGTCATCACGACGGCCACCGCCTGCTGCTTGCCGGCGGTGTTTCCGCTGCCGATGCTGATCTTGCCGGCCTGCTTGACGCAGGTCACCGACGACGGGTCCAAGCCCGCCAGGTCGCTGCCGGCGACCTTGACCTGCGCTGCGCCGCCGCCCGTGGCGACGCTGGCCGGGCCGGCGGCGGTGTGGCCACCGCTGGAACAGGCCACCAATGCCGACGCGCAGCCCAGGGAACCGATCGCTGCTGCGAGAAGACGTTTCACTGGAGTTCCTTCCGTTCATGCGCCGCCCCCTTGGCGACGTCATGGGGGCAAGTACAGGGCGCCCCGCCTGCTACCGATCCCAACTTCGCGGTGCCGACTCCGATAGGCTGCGGTCGACGCGGTCCCTGGTGCCGGACCCGAAGGGAGACTTCCGATGCCCACCGTGAAATGGATGGAAAAGCCTGAGGCCCATGACTTTCCGGCGGCCGGCGACTACCTGGATATGCTCGCGGAGCCGCATGTCGTCAAGGCGTTGACCGAGCGGCTGCAGGCCGGGGTCGTCGTCCACAGGAAGGCGAAGGATATCCTCCGCGCGGCGCAGCTGCGGCTGCTTTCCGAGGACAACCCGCACGTGGCCGCGGATCTGTCGAAGATCAAGAAGGGGCAGCCGCTGTCGCCGATCCTGCTGGTCCGGGGCGATTTCTCGGCCGGTGTTCCCCTGCAGATCGCCGACGGCTATCACCGTGTCTGCGCGAGCTACCACACCGACGAGAACACCGACATCCCGGTGATCCTGGTGTCCGCCGGTGATTGAGGTTCGGACCGCGGGCGCGGTCGCGGTGCTGACCTTCTCGTCGGGGAGCGTCAACGCCATCGACATCGAATTCGCCGACGAGCTGACCGAGGTACTCGGCGAGTTGCGGCAATCCGGCGCCGGCCCGCTCGTGGTCACCGGCGCGGGACGGGCGTTCAGTGCAGGTGTTGACCTCAAGCGTGTGGTGGAGGGCGGGTCGGAGTACACCGATCGGCTGGTCCCCGCCCTGTCCGCCATGATTCAGGCGATGTTCGGTTATCCGGGCCCCACGGTCGCCGCGATCAACGGGGCCGCCATCGCGGGCGGATGCGTGCTGGCGTGCGCGTGCGATCGTCGGCTGCTGAGCCCGTCCGCGCCGATCGGGGCGTCCGAGGTGCGCGTCGGGGTGCCGTTTCCGGTCGCGGCGCTGGAGGTTATGCGCCACGTCTGCGCGGACCGCGCCGAGGAGGCCGTGCTGGGCGGCCACATCTATCGGGAAGACGAGGCGGTCGCCATGGGTCTGGCGCACCGAGTGGTCGCCGACGACATCCTCGAGGCCGCGGTCACCGAGGCGGCCGGCCTGGCCGACATCCCGCCCGACGCCTACCGCCAGACGAAAGCTCAGCTGCGACGCCCCGCCTTGACGCGGATCAGCGAGAGCGCCGACCTTGACGACGAGGTCCGCCGGATGTGGGGAGCGGAGGAGACCCTTCGGCACATCGCGGCCCAACTCGAGCGGCTTCGCCGCCGCGAGGGCTGAGCTGGTCAGCGCTCAGTTGAGCGCCGCGTGCACCTGGCCGAGTGTTGGGTTGCGCCTCGGTTGAGCGCCCGAAGCGTGGCATAAGTCGACATTCGGCGGGGTGGCGATCGCTTTAGTCGTCGACCGCCACACCGCCGCCGCGCGTGCGCCTGCGCCGATGCGTGGTCTTGCCGGTCGGCCGGCGATTCTGCAGCCTGGGGCGCGGCTTCTCGACGACCTTGGTGACCTCGGTGTCCGGTTCGGGCTTGCGGATCTCCGTCGTGGGGACGGGCGCTTCGATCGTCTCGTCGGTGTCGGCGGTGTCGGCGGTGTCGGTGTCGTCGGCGGTGTCGTCGGTGACGGCGGTGTCGGTAACGGCTTCCTCCGCCGTTTCCGCCGACTCGCTCTCATCGGGTTCGCTGAGTTTGGCCTCGACCGTCTCGGCGTCAGCGACCTCGGCGACCTCGGTGGCCTCGGTGTCGGTGGTCACTTCGGCATCTGCGGCCTCGTCGGCCTCAACCGTTTCGTCGGCCTCGTCGGACTCGACAGCTTCGTCGTCGTCCTCGACCTTGGCCTTCTTGGCGAGCTTCTTACGACCCTTGCCCTTTTCTTTGGGCTGCTTGAGCTTGATCGGTTTCGGCGGTGGCGGCGGCAACTCGGCGATAAGCGACAGGTAGAAGCCAAAGATCGCGAGCACGGCGACCGCGGCGGCGGCACCGTAAATGCCGAACAACCATTCGCCGAAGGAGTCGAGCTTGAGCCAGATCTCGCTGATCGCGGTGCCGATGATCAGCACCCCGGCCAGCACATGGGCCACGATCGACCAGAACCTGATCGACAGGGCGAGCTGTGGCGTGCGCAGCTCCGGCTTGCGGGTGCGCAACTGCGTGAACACCACCGGAAGCGCGGCCAGTCCGACCAAGGCGCCGGAGGCGATGCGGCCCGCCATGCACACTCCGGGCGACCAGTCGCCCATCAGCTCGTGCCAGCGAGGCAACACGCAGTAGAAGTAGAGCACTCCGGCCAAAATCGAAAACGACGCGTGCCACAAAATGGCCCACTTGCGTCTCATACTTCTCCCTCAAGCTGCTTGAGCTCAGGCCAGCATAAAGGCCTACCAGCCCACAACCGTGCATGTCCGCGCCTCAAAACGAGGGCAACCCCTGCGGAGGATGCGGGATTTGAACCCGCGAGGGCTATTAACCCAACCCGCGTTCCAGGCGAGCGCCATAGGCCACTAGGCGAATCCTCCGCCGTCATGGTAGCCGCTGAGTCAACCCGCTGAATGTCTCGCGGCCGCCGACGGGTGTTTCGCGGGCAGGTATTACACTCGCCGTGGACCCCGCGCGGCGTTTATCCTGTGAACTCCCCCAGGGCCGGAAGGCAGCAAGGGTCAATGGGCTCTGTCGGGTGCGCGGGGTCCCCTTTGTCGGGGACCGCAGAGCCAATACCGGTCCGTATCCATGCCTAGGACCGAAAGGCCGAGTAGTGGCGTTCGACTCCCTCAGCCCCGAAGCGCTGGCTGACCTGCACAGCCGCCACCAGCAGGATTACGCGGCTTTGCAGGACAAGAAGCTGTCGTTGGACCTGACCCGCGGCAAGCCGTCCGCCGAACAACTCAGCTTGTCCAATCAGCTGCTGAGCCTGCCCGGAGACGACTACCGCGACGAGGAGGGCACCGACACCCGCAACTACGGCGGCCTGCACGGCCTGCCCGGTCTGCGGGCCATCTTCGGCGAGCTGCTGGGGATTCCGGTGCAGAACCTGGTCGCCGGCAACAACTCCAGCCTGGAGCTCATGCACGACCTGGTGGCCTTCTCGATGCTGTACGGCGGGGTGGACTCGCCGCGGCCTTGGGTGCAGGAGCCGGCCGTCAAGTTCCTCTGCCCCGTCCCCGGGTACGACCGGCATTTCGCCATCACTGAGACGATGGGCATCGAGATGATCCCCGTCCCGATGCTGCAGGACGGCCCGGACGTAGACCTGATCGAGGAACTGGTGGCCGTCGACCCGGCGATCAAGGGCATGTGGACGGTTCCGGTGTTCGGCAACCCCACCGGCATCACCTACTCGTGGGAAACGGTTCGCCGGCTGGTGCAGATGCGCACCGCGGCGCCGGACTTCCGGCTGTTCTGGGACAACGCCTATGCGGTGCACACGCTGACGCATGAGTTCATCCGTCAGGTCGACGTGCTCGGACTGGCCGCCAAGGCCGGCAACGCCAACCGGCCCTACGTGTTCGCTTCCACGTCGAAGATCACCTTCGCCGGCGCCGGGGTCAGTTTCCTGGGTGGATCGCTGGGCAACATCGCCTGGTATTTGCAGTACGCGGGGAAGAAGTCGATCGGCCCGGACAAGGTCAACCAGCTGCGGCATCTGCGCTTCTTCGGCGACGCCGACGGCGTGCGCCTGCACATGCTGCGCCACCAGCAGCTGTTGGCGCCGAAGTTCGCGGCGACGCTGGAGATTCTGGATCGGCGGCTGAGCGAGTCCAAGATCGCCTCCTGGACCGAGCCGAAGGGCGGCTACTTCGTCAGCCTGGACGTGTTGCCCGGGACGGCGCGGCGGACCGTCGCCCTGGCCAAGGATGCCGGCATCGCGGTCACCGAGGCGGGGGCGTCGTTCCCGTACCGGAAAGATCCCGACGACACGAACATCCGCATCGCGCCCACGTTCCCGCCGCTGCCGGATCTGCAGAACGCGGTCGACGGACTGTCGACGTGTGCGCTGCTGGCGGCTTCCGAGTCGCTGTTGGGCATGGGTTCCACGGCGCGCTGAAGTTCGCGCGCTGCAGCTCGCGCTGAAGCCCAGTTCATTCTGCGTCTGCCGCGGGGAAGTGCGAGTAGACAGCTCGCTGAGCGCAGACTCAACGCCTGGACGCTGGCCGGGCGCTGGCCGGGCGCTCGCTTACCGCGTTCACTCTGCGTCTGCTGCGGGGAAGTGCGAGTAGACACCTCGCTGAGCGCAGACTCAATGCCTGGACGCTGCCTGGACGCTCGCTTACCGCGTTCGCTCTGCGTCTGCTGCGGGGAAGTGCGAGTAGACACCTCGCTGAGCGCAGACTCAATGCCCGGCCGCTTCCCGGGCGCTCGCTTACCGCGTTCGCTCTGCGTCTGCCGCGGGGGAGTGCGAGTAGACACCTCGCTGAGCGCAGACTCAACGGCTGCGAACGCAGGCGTCACCGGTCGCCGGTAGCCTGCTGACCGTGGCCCTCTACCGCAAGTATCGACCGGCAACCTTCGCCGAAGTGGTGGGGCAGGAGCACGTCACCGAGCCGCTGTCGATCGCCTTGGAAGCTGGCCGGATCAACCACGCGTACCTGTTCTCCGGGCCGCGCGGCTGCGGAAAGACGTCGTCAGCACGCATTCTGGCGCGGTCGTTGAACTGCGCGCAGGGGCCGACGGCCAGCCCGTGCGGGGTGTGCGATTCCTGTCAGGCGCTCGCACCCAATGCGCCCGGCAGCATCGACGTCGTCGAACTCGACGCCGCTAGCCACGGCGGTGTAGACGACACCCGCGAGCTGAGGGACCGCGCCTTCTACGCGCCGGCGCAGTCGCGCTATCGGGTGTTCATCGTCGACGAGGCGCACATGGTCACCACCGCGGGCTTCAACGCGCTGCTGAAGATCGTGGAGGAGCCGCCCGAGCACCTGATCTTCATCTTCGCCACCACTGAGCCGGAGAAGGTGCTGCCGACCATCCGGTCGCGCACGCATCACTACCCGTTCCGGCTGCTGCCCCCGCGCACCATGCGGTCGCTGATAGGGCGGATCTGTGAACAGGAAGACGTCCGGGTCGACGACGCGGTGTACCCGCTGGTGATCCGCGCCGGCGGTGGTTCGCCGCGCGACACGCTCTCCGTGCTCGACCAACTGGTGGCCGGGGCCGAAGACAACCATGTGACCTACCAGCGCGCGCTCGGGCTGCTGGGTGCCACCGACGTCGCCCTCATCGACGACGCCGTCGATGCGCTGGCCGCCGCGGACGCTGCCGCGTTGTTCGGTGCGGTCGAATCGGTGATCGACGCCGGGCACGACCCGCGGCGCTTCGCCACCGATCTGCTGGAGCGGTTCCGCGATCTGATCGTCATGCAAGCCGTTCCTGACGCCGCGAGCCGTGGCGTGGTCGATGCGCCGGAGGACGTGCTGGACAGGATGCGCGAGCAGGCCGCCCGCATCGGGCCGGCGACGCTGACCCGCTACGCCGAGGTGGTGCAGGCCGGGCTGGGCGAGATGCGCGGGGCGACGGCGCCGCGGCTGCTGCTCGAGGTGGTCTGCGCGCGGCTGCTGCTGCCGTCGGCCAGCGACGCGGAGTCGGCGCTGCTGCAGCGGGTCGAGCGCATCGAGACCCGGCTGGATATGTCGGTGCCAGAGGCGGCGCCGGAAGCCGAACCCGCGACGGTCAGGCCGAAGTTCCAGCGGCGGGCCGCGGCCCCCGAACCGAAGCCCACGCCCGCCCCCGAACCGCCTCCGCCACCTCCACCGCCGCCCGTTCCGCAACCCACCCCCGAGCCGGCCGCAGAGCCGGCGGCCGTCCCGGGTGAACCCAGCGCCGCGGCGGTGCGGTCGATGTGGCAGACCGTGCGCGACAAGGTGCGCCAGCGCAGCCGTTCCACCGAGGCCATGCTGGCGGGGGCCACGGTGCGCGCCGTGGAAGGCAACACGCTGGTGCTGACCCACACGTCGGCGCCGTTGGCCAAACGCCTCTGTGAACAGCGCAACGCGGACGTCATCGCCGAGGCGCTCAAAGACGCGCTGGGAGTGAACTGGCGGGTGCGCTGCGAGGAGGGCGAGGCCGTCGCGGTCGACATTCCCGCGGCCCCACCGCGCCAGGAGCCGCCCGTGCCCCACGAGGTTTCCGCGGAACGCACCGAAGAAGAGGAAAGCATGCTGGCCGAGGCCAGTCGCAGCGATCCGTCGGAGCCGCGTCGCGACCCCGAAGAGGTCGCGTTGGAGCTGCTACAGAGCGAGCTGGGCGCCCGTCGTATCGAGGGTGCCTAGGGCGATCGCAAGCGGGGCTGGGCAGGCGGGTCGCCACCATCAGGCTTAGGCCCGCCACCAGGGTCGCAGCGGCAGGTCGTCGTCTCCCCAGGTGTCCACGTTGGCGGCAAGCACGTGATGCAGCTGAAGGTTGTTCTGCTCGAACGACACTCGCGAGGCCGCCATGTACAGGCCCCACACCTTCGCGACCGGCAGACCGACCTCGCCGACGCCCTCTTCCCAGTGTTCGACGAGGTTGCGGCACCAGTCGCGCAGCGTCATCGCGTAGTGGTGGCGGAAGTTCTCTTCGTGCAGAACCTCAAGACCGGCGTCGTGGATTTCGCTGATTATGCGGCCGGCGCCCGTCAGTTCCCCGTCGGGAAAGACGTAGCGATCGGTGAATTCGCCGACGGGCGCCGGTTTGTTGTCCTGCCGGGTGATGCAGTGGTTGAGTAGCAGTCCGCCGGTGCGCAGCTTCGATTTCAGGAAGCCGAAGTAGGCGGGGTAATTCTTCACCCCGATGTGCTCGGTCAGTCCGATCGAGGAAACCGCGTCGAACCCGGCCTCGCGCACGTCGCGGTAGTCGCAGTGCCGCACCTCCGCCAGGTCGGTTAGGCCCTCGTCCTCGATCGCCTTGAGCGCCCACTTGGCCTGCTCGGCCGACAGCGTCGCGCCGATGGCCCGAACCCCGCGCCGCGCGGCGTATCGCACCATCCCGCCCCAGCCACAGCCGACGTCGAGGAGTTTGTCGCCCGCCTCGAGCCGCAGCTTCTCGAAGATCAGCCGGTACTTGTTCTCCTGGGCCTCTTCCAGCGTCGCGTCGGCGGTTGGATAGACCGCGCAGGTGTAGGTCATCGACGGCCCCAACACCCACTCGTAGAACGTGTTGGAGACGTCGTAGTGGTGGTGGATCGCCTCGGCATCCCGGGCCTTGCTGTGCATGAAGCCGTCGGCGACCCGGCGCCACCGGGGCGGTGTCTCCTGTGGCGGCGGCGCGACCGGCAGCAGGCGCTCGAGTCCGACGGAGCGCGCCACGTTGGCCAGCACCCGCAACGACGGCCGCTTGAAGTCGACCTTGTCGGTCAGCGTCTTGAGCAGCTCGTACGGGTCGCCGGGATGTACGCCGCGCACCTCCAGGTCACCCGAAACGTAGGCGCGGGCGATACCGAGTTCACCAGGAGCCGTGGCCAGGTAGGTGGTGCCGCGGGGCGTGCAGAGGTCCAGGCCGAGCTCGGCGTCGTCGTGTCCGGCCGTGCTGCCGTCGTAGGCGGTGAACTTCAGGGGATGCTGACCACCGGCCGTGAGGATCTCCAAGACCTCGGCCATGCTGAGCTTGCCGTTGAGGACCGATTCCCTGCTCGCTGTCATTGCCGTCGCACCGCCTTTGCATAGAGATCGAGAAGACGCGAGTCGGGATCGTAGGTCTTCTTCACGGTGTTGTAAGACTCCCCGCCGTAGAGCTCATCAAACTCCTCGCGGGTGTAAAAGGAATCGGAGTAAAGCGACTTGTGGCCGTCGAGTTCGCTAACCTTCGCCTCGATAGCCCGGTTGGTCTCGCCTTCGGTCGCACCGGCCGGCACCGAGGACCAGAACCCGACGTTGACGAAGGTGCGGTCCGGCCGGATCGGATACAGCGGCCAGCCGGCGTGATCGCGCAATCGCAGCGGGCACAGCCAGACGGGTTCGATCGGCACGTTGTCGCCGAACCACTCCAGAAACTCGACGGTCCGCTCGATCGGCACCTCGATGTCCTGCACCACCCGCTCCCGCGCGGGGCGGCCGTGACGCGCCTCGATACGGTCGGCGACGCCGAAGCGCCGATCCAGCGCCACCAACTTCCAGTAGAAGCTGCTGCGGCGGTAACGGCGGGGCCACCATCGCCGCAGCCGCGGATTCTGGGCGCCGAACGCGCGCGAGCACCAGAACCAGTCGGTGTCCCAGCGCCAGAGGTAGTCGTGGATGGTCAGCCGATCTTCCTTGACGTCCCCGTCGTGCTGAATGGACCGGTAGTAGACGCGCTTTCCGGTGTAGTCGCTGACGGGCCCCGGAGTGGCGGTGCGGGTGCCGACACAGAGGTAGCTTTCGTCCGCGCTGAACACCACCCCGTCCAGGTAGTCCACCGGCACACCTTCCAGTCCGCCGGTGTCGATGATGCGTGCCATCGCCGCGATCATCGCGGCCAGTGAACGAAATCGGATGTGCCGCAACGTCACAAACGGGGCGACAGTCTCCAGCTCGATCCGCAGTCTGGTCGAATATCCCAGCGTCCCATATGAATTGGGGAAGGTGCGGAACAGGTCGGAGTGCTTGTCCGGCGACGCCGTGAGCAATTCCCCGGCGCCGGTGAGGATGTCCATCTCCAGCACCGATTCGTGTGGCAGGCCGTTGCGGAACGAGGCCGATTCGATGCCCAAACCCGTGACGGCACCGCCGAGGGTGATGGTCTTCAATTGCGGGACCACAAGTGGCGTAAGCCCATAGCGCAGCGTCTCCGCGACCAGATCCTCGTAGGTGCACATGCCGGCCACGTCTGCCGTGCGCGCTTCGGGATCGACACTGATCACGCCGGTCAGCCCCGAGACATCCAGACCCGGCCCGTCGCGTTTAGCGCGGGCGCGGAACAGATTTGACGTCGGCTTGGCAAGCCGGACGGATGATGTTGCGGGGATGGCTCGATAGCTCGCCAACAGCCGCGCTACGCCCGACGAGTGAGCCGACAGGTCGGATCTCGGATGAGGCACCACATATACCCTAGTCTTCGATGACACCGCGTGCATCCGCTCGCGAGCTGACGACAAGAGGAGTAGCGCCTGATGGGACAGGTGAGCGCAGCCAGCACGATTTTGGTCAGTGCTGAGCCCGCGGCCACGCTGGCTGCAGTCGCGGACTATCAGAACGTCCGTCCTAAAATCCTTTCCTCGCACTACAGCGAGTACGAGGTGCTCGAGGGCGGCCAGGGGCAGGGCACCGTCGCGAAATGGCGACTGCAGGCCACCGAATCGCGCGTTCGCGACGTGCAGGTGAACGTCGACGTGGCGGGCCACACCGTGATCGAGAAGGACGCGAACTCGTCGATGGTGACCAACTGGACCGTCGCCCCCGCGGGACCGGGTTCAAGCGTCACCATCAAGACCAGCTGGACCGGCGCCGGCGGCGTCAAGGGCTTCTTCGAGAAGACCTTTGCCCCGCTGGGGCTGAAGAAGATTCAGGGCGAGGTGCTGTCGAACCTGAAGAACGAGCTGGAGAGCTAGCGCGCCTGGCCCTGGGTGGCCAGGAAGCCGGCGACACCGCGGACCACCGCGTCGGCGTACTTCTGCCTTCCCTCGGCGGACTCCATCAGCGCGGAGTCGGCCGGGTTCTTCATGTTGCCCAGCTCGACCAGGACCGAGGGGACCTGCGCCAGGTTCAGGCCGGCCAGGTCCGAGCGGCCGTAGAGCCCGCTCTGGCCGATGTAGTTGGCGGGCGGAATGCCCGACGCCTGCAACTGGTCGCGCATGATCCGGGCGTACTGCACCGACGGCCCGGACTGCGCGGCGTTGAGCGGCGGGGACGAGTAGTTGACGTGGAATCCGCGGCCGGACGCCGGTCCGCCGTCGGCGTGCAGGCTGACGACGGCATTGGGGTGAAGCGCGTTGGCCATCTCCGCACGCTGATCGACGCACGGGCCCAGCGCGTTGTCGTTGTTGCGTGACAGCGCGGTCCGAACGCCCAGGGCGTTCAACGCGGCGCGCACCCGCAGCGCGGTATCCCAGGTGAAGGTGTGCTCCGGGTAGCCGCTGTTGGTCGAGGTTCCGCTGGCCTGACAGTCCTTGGTGCCGCCGCGGCCGGTGGGCACCTGCCGGCCGATGGACGCGTCGTTGGCGCCGTTGTGGCCAGGGTCGATGAACACGACCGTGCCGGCGATGTTGGAGGGGCCGGCGGTCGCGGTCGGGGCCATCACCGTCGCGGCGGCAAGCAGCGCGCCCAGGAACGTTCTCATTCCGACACGGAACCCATCTGGTACGTCCACGGCGCCAACGTAACGTCGCGCGGTCTACGCTGGGTGTTTCGAATCGCCCGACAAACGCAGGCGAAACCAACTCGAGACCAAGATGCGAGGGGATTGTCATGCAACCCGGTGGCGACATGTCGCAGCTGCTCGCCCAGGCGCAGCAGATGCAGCAAAAGCTGATGGAAGCACAGCAGCAGTTGGCCAACGCCGAGGTGCTCGGTCAAGCCGGCGGTGGTTTGGTGAAGGTCCTCGTCAAAGGCAGCGGCGAGGTGATCGCGGTGACCATCGACCCCAAGGTCGTCGATCCCTCGGACATCGAGACCCTGCAGGACCTGATCGTCGGCGCCATGGGCGACGCGTCTAAGCAGGTCACCAGGATGGCGCAGGAGCGCCTGGGGGCGCTGGCCGGTGGCATGGCCCCGCCGGCCCCGCCGGCGCCGCCGGCACCGCCCGTGCCACCAGCCCCGCCGGGCGCACCCGGTTTCGCGGGTCCCTGACCGCGTCGACATGTTCGAAGGACCCGTCCAGGACCTGATCGACGAGCTCGGCAAGCTGCCGGGTATCGGGCCCAAGAGCGCCCAGCGCATCGCCTTCCACCTGCTGTCGGTCGAACCGCCGGAGATCGACCGGCTGACCGCCGTGCTGGGCAAGGTGCGCGACGGCGTCAAGTTCTGCGAGGTCTGCGGCAACGTTTCCGACGACGAGCGGTGCCGGATCTGCGCCGATCCGCGCCGCGACGGCACGCAGGTCTGCGTCGTCGAGGAGCCCAAGGACATCCAGGCCGTCGAGCGCACCCGCGAATTCCGCGGCCGCTATCACGTCCTGGGCGGGGCGCTGGACCCGCTGTCCGGGATCGGTCCTGAGCAGCTGCGCATCCGCGAGCTGCTCAGCCGCATCGGTGAGCGAGTCGACAACGTCGACATCACCGAGGTGATCATCGCGACCGACCCGAACACCGAGGGCGAGGCGACGGCCACCTATCTGGTGCGCATGCTGCGCGACATCCCCGGCCTGACCGTGACGCGGATCGCGTCGGGGCTGCCGATGGGCGGAGACTTGGAGTTCGCCGACGAGCTGACGCTCGGTCGCGCGCTCACCGGCCGCCGCGCAATGGTTTAGGCCTGTCCCCGAGTAGCCCTTACAGGCCTGGATGGGTTCTCGTGGCGGCGCCACGTCGACCGTGTGAGTCCCAGGCGTCACAGGAAAGTCGGCATGTGGTTTAGTGCCCGCCCGGAGCGACAACGTGTGACCGGCCCTGTCGCGTGCCGCGAACGTCCGCGAGAGCTACGGCGACACGCCGCGCCGGCCGGCATTCTGTGCACGCTCGCGGCCGTGCGAACGCCACGTATCTAGCTCACGACCGCAAAGTTGTTCCCGGTAGACCACGCGTGCTCGAAGGTGGTGAGGGGAACCTGCTCGTCGCGGCCCGAGCTGACCCCGCTGTCATTGAGGTGGACCACGCCGGCGCCGGTGTCGATGCCGGTGAGGACCACGAAATGGTTCTGCTGACCGCGGTTGCCGCCCTCGTTCCAGATGATGTGGTTGTTGACCCCGACGATCAGTTTGCGTCCCTGGTCCAGATCCCGCTCCAGCGTGTCGAGGTCGGTATGGATCCCGCTGGATTTGACGCCGTAGTGCGCCAGCAGCAACGACAGGTCACCGTTCTTGGTTCTGCTCGTCGGGCTGTAGATCGGGCCCGGACGGCTCCCGCTCGGGATGCTTGCGGCGACCGAGGTGATCTCGTCCTCGCTGGGTTGGTGGCCGGTGATCTGGCCGATCACATCGGCCACCGCCATCTCCCCGCAGTCGAGGTCCTGCTGTTGGTAGCGCCAGAACGGCGCGGCCGCGGCCGGGTCGCCGTGCATCCGGCCCGGGGCGGCCTGCGCGGCGGCGGCAGATCCGGCGAGCAGCACGACGGCGGCCACGCTCAACGCAGCAGCACGCCTCATCCGTACATCTTCGCCAGTCAGCGCGCCGGGTGTCGGCGTATCGCGAAAACGCTGTCAGCGCGCGGACAGCCGTTCGGCGCGCAGCCTGTCCACCTCGGGGAGCGCCAGTTCCGGCAGCTCACCTACCACCTTGGACAGCAGCAGATCCGCGAGCTCCGGGTTGCGGGCCAGGCACGGCCCGTGCATGTAGGTCGCGAAGACGCTGCCCTGGACCGCGCCGTCGATGCCGTCACCGGCTCGATTGCCGGCGCCCTTGACCACCGCGCCCAGCGGCGCCGCGTCCGCGCCCAGGACCGTGCCGCCGCGGTGGTTCTCGAAGCCGGTGAGGCGCTGGGTCAGGCCGGCCAGGGTCGGCGTGCAGACCAGCTCGCCGATCGTCCGCGCATCCTGCGGCGAGGTGGTCAGGTCCAGCAGACCCACCCCGTCGACCCGCTCGCCCGCGGACGTCTCGTACCAGTGCCCGAGTACCTGGATGGCCGCACAGATCGCCAGCACGGGCGCGCCGCGGGCCGCCGCGCGCTGCAGGCCGGGGTATTGCGTCAGGTGCCGGGTGGCCAGTCGCTGCGCATAATCCTCGGCGCCGCCCAGGGTGTAGAGGTCCAGCGACTCCGGCACCGGATCGGCCAGCGTGATCTCGACGATCTCGGCGGCGATGCCGCGCAGTAGCAGTCGTTGCCGCAGCACGACGGCGTTGCCGCCGTCGCCGTAGGTACCCATCACGTCGGGCAGCACCAGGCCGATGCGCACGGTCGACTCAGGCATGGCGCGCCAGCCTGCGGTTCAACTGCAGGAACGCGGTGTAGTTGGCGACGACCTCCACCCGCCCGGGCGGGCACGACGCGATGGCGGCCAGGGTGTCGTGCACCAGGGTGTGCTGGACGCCGGCGTAGCCCAGCCGCACCGCGAGGTCGGTGCCGCGTTCGCCGGCGGCCACCACGACCGTGTCCTCGAAGTGCTCGAAGCGCACGTCCCACAGCCACGACAGATCCTCGCCGTCGGGGATCTGCCCGTTGACCGCGATGACCACCCCGTCGGCGTGCTTGTCGACCATCGAGAGCGCTTCTTGCCAACCGGCCGGGTTCTTGGCCAGCAGAATCCGTGCGTCGTGCTGACCGACGCGCACTGTCCGGTAGCGCCCTGCAACCTCGTCGACCTGCCCGACGGCGGCGACGGCCTGCGCGGGGTCGGCGCCCAGCGCGACGGCGGCGGCGACGGCCTGGGCGGCGTTGCCGCGATTGACCGCGCCGGGCAGCGCCAGCCGCATCGGCAGGGTCAGCCCGTCGGGCCCGTACAGGGTCTGTTCGTCGAACCACCACTGCGGGCTGGGCCGCTTGAAGTCCGCGCCGGTGGAATACCAGTCGCGGCCTTCGCGCACGATGACTTCGCCGCTGCGCGGGCAGCTCACCGAATCGTTCGCCCAGGAACCGCCCGCGGCGACCCATACGACGTTCGGGCTGTCGTAGGCCGCCGACGTCATCAGCACGTCGTCGCAGTTGGCGACGACGACCGCGCTCGGGTGCCCGGCCAGTCCGGCCCGCAGGGTCCGTTCGATGACGTTGATCTCGCCGACGCGGTCCAACTGGTCGCGGGACAGGTTGAGCAGCACGATCGCCGTCGGCTCCACGGCGTCGGAGACGTGCGGGACGTGCATCTCGTCGACCTCGAGCGCGGCCAGCGTGGCACGCCGGTTGGCGGCCAGCGCCGCGACCAGGCCGGCGTCCATGTTGGCGCCCTCGGCGTTGGTGGCCACCAGGCCCAACGTGCCAAGCGCCGCGGCGGTCATCCGGGTGGTGGTCGACTTGCCGTTGGTGCCGGTCACGACGACCGTGCGGCGGCCGACTCCCAGCTGGCGCAACACCGAGCGGTCCAGCGTCATCGCGACCAGGCCGCCGATCATCGCCCCGGCCCCGCGACCGGTGACCCGCGACGCCCAGCGCGCGCCGGAACCGGCGGCGAGGGCGAGTCGTGCGCGGGCGGTAACCACCCGGCGAGTTTAAAGGGCGATCGCAAGCGCGGCGCTCTTTGCCGGGCGCAGCGGGTCGCCCTCATCGGGTCCAGGGCGATCGCAAGCGCGGCGCTTTTTGCCGGGCGCAGCGGGTCGCCCTCATCGGGTCCAGGGCGATCGCAAGCGCGGCGCTTTTTGCGCGCGAAACAGCTCACCCGGCGCGAGCGTCCCCAAATGTGCGCCACACCCGAAATTTCCCGCAAATATGAGGCCGCTCGCCGTCGCGTTGGCGGCGCCAACCGCGTCGAAATAACCCCCCGACACGGCGGCCTGGCGAGCCAGCGATGTCGGTTCGCCGTGCCATCCTCAAGCCATGAGCCACACCTGGGGTCGGCCGGCCAGCCACCCGGACGAGGGTTGGGCCGTCATCGACGTCGAGACCTCGGGCTTCCGCCCGGGTCAGGCCCGGATCATCAGCATCGCCGCACTCGGCCTCGACCTCGACGGCCGCGTGGAGCAGTCCGTGGTCAGCCTGCTCAATCCCGGCGTGGACCCGGGCCCCACACACGTGCACGGCCTCACCGCCGCCATGCTGGAAGACCAGCCGCAGTTCGCCGACATCGTCGGTGACGTGGTCGAGGTGTTGCGCGGCCGCACGCTGGTGGCCCACAACGTCGCATTCGACTACTCGTTTCTGTCCGCCGAAGCCGAGATCGCCGGGGCCGAACTGCCCGTCGACTCCGTCATGTGCACCGTCGAGCTGGCCCGTCGGCTAGAGCTCGGCACCGAGAATCTGCGGCTGGAGACGCTGGCGGCGCACTGGGGAGTGAGTCAGCTGCGGCCGCACGACGCCTTCGACGACGCGATGGTGCTGACCGGGGTGCTGGCGGCGGCGCTACGGCGGGCGCGGGAGCGCGACGTGTGGTTGCCGGTGCACCCGGTGACCCGGCGCCGCTGGCCCAACGGCCGGGTGACGCATGACGAGCTGCGGCCGCTCAAGGCGCTGGCGGCGCGC
The DNA here is from genome assembly GCF_059812195.1 of Mycobacterium sp. NGS68. Taxonomy (NCBI): domain Bacteria; kingdom Bacillati; phylum Actinomycetota; class Actinomycetes; order Mycobacteriales; family Mycobacteriaceae; genus Mycobacterium; species Mycobacterium sp. NGS68. Next base: position 122,629 of record NZ_JCALCE010000013.1, read on the forward strand.
ATGCCCTGTCCGTATCTGAACCCCGGCCGTTATGTCCGCGGCCGGCCCTTGGTGCAGGGCATGCGGGTGGCGCTGGCCACCGAGGTGGGGCGCACCCACGAGGAGCTGGTCGAGCGGATCCTGCACGCCGGGCTGGCCTACAGCGACGACGTCGACCGCGAGACGTCACTGGTGGTCTGCAACGACTCCACCCCGGGACAGGGCAAGGGCTACCACGCCATGCAGTTGGGGGTGCCGGTGGTCTCCGACGCGCAGTTCATGGACAGCGTCGGCGCCGTCGTGGGGGGCCGCAGCATGGAGCAATTCGCCGACACCACCATGGTCGACGAGCAGTTCGCCCTTTTCTGACGGATCACGGCCCGCCGCGCCAGTGCTCGATGCGGTGATGGTCGGGCGTGAAGCCGTGGTCCACCCCCCACAGCACCGCCTGCGTACGGCTGCCCACGCCGAGCTTCCGGTAAATCGTGCGGATGTAGGACTTCACGGTGTTGGGGCTCAGGTAGGTCAGCCGCGCGACGTCGGCGTTGCTCTTACCCTGGGTGATCAGTGCCAGGATCTCCGCTTCGCGATCGCTGAGTCCCTCCCCGCGGCCGGGCCAGTCCAGCCCGGGCGCGCTGCGGGCCCGCATGGCCACCTCGCTGATGACCACATCGCCGGCGTGCACGGCCTCTAGGGCGGCCACCAACTCGCGCGCGGGCAGGGTCTTCGACAGGTAGCCGTGTGCCCCGTGCTGCCGCGCGCTTTCGATGAGATCGGGGTGAAAGTTCCAGGTGTACACCACAACTCGGCGTGCACGAGGGTTGGCGACCAGGTGTCCGATCTCTTCGTGGTCGGACTCGGGCTGGGCGAATGAGTCGTACAAGACGATGTCCACCGTGTCTTCGACGGGCATCGAGGAGTCGAGCTCCGCGATCACGATGCGATCGCGGTACGGGTCCAGCATGTTGGCCACACCTTTGACGACGATGTCGTAGTCGTCGACGAGCGCGACGGTGATCGCTGCGCCGGCGGGTGACGGTATCGGCATGCGGGGAGATTACCTCCCTAGGGGTGTATTGGTACCCCCTTTTGGGGTGGTCGACTGAATGCAGCGTTGGGAAAACCGACCAGCCAATTAGTTGGCTCTCACTCACGGGGAAGGGCTCGTCATGATCGTTTTGGGAATCGTCCTGCTGATAGCGGGATTTCTGCTGAAGATCCAAATCGTTTGGACTCTCGGGATCATCCTGGTTGTCATCGGCGCCATTCTGGCGGTCCTGGGTACCACTGGGCGCGCTGTCGGCGGCCGGCGGCATTACTTCTGAAAACCGCAGGTCACGGCCCGACTCCAGGCCTCGCGATGTGTCGCATGTCACTCGACGACGTTTGCGCGGGGAACGTCGCGGCTATTCGACATGAGTACGAGAGGAGCACGAAATGCCCGTTTGGGAAACGATTTTGATCGCGGCCTCCGTCGTCATCGTGGTCGCTGTAATCGTCATCGCGGTCAGCTACCTGAGGAGTCGCCGGAAAACGCAGCGTCTCAAGGAGCACTATGGCCGCGAATACGAGCGTCTGGTTTCCGAAGCCGGCGACCCGAGGGCGGCGGAGAAAGAGCTTGCCGCCCGGGAACGCAAGCGAGAGAAGCTCGACATCGTTCCGTTGACGCAGTCCGCACTGGCTGACTTCAGTACGCGCTGGAATCAGGTGCAGACCGCGTTCGTCGACAATCCAGGAACCGCGGTGGGCGTCGCCGATCGCTTGGTGACCGAGGTGATGCGCGAGCGGGGTTATCCCGTCGACAACTTCGATCAGCGAGCGGCCGACATCTCGGTCGACCATCCGCAGATTGTCGAGAATTACCGCGCTGCGCACGGGATCCATCTGTCCCAGGAGCGCGGTGAAGTCAGCACCGAAGAGCAGCGAGAAGCGTTCGTGCACTACCGGGCGCTGTTCGAAACGCTGCTCGAAACCAGCCCAGGAACACGCGCGTCATAGGAGGCAAGCACATGACAACCCACGATCAGGCACCGCTCGATCAAGGCACTGAAGTACGGCGCGACCAAGGAGCGGACGGGACACCACCCTACGAAGAGCCCGGGCCGGAGCAGGCACCCGCGCAGCATTCCCGCGTGGAGTCCGAATCATCAATGGAGGAAATGCTTTTCGCGCAGGATGAACTCGCGGATCTGCGTGCGAGGTGGGCCGGAGTGCAGGCGGCCTTCGTCGACGATCCAAAGGACTGCGTGCAAAAGGCCGACGTCCTGGTCTCCGACTTGGTCGATCAGCTCACCACCGGCTTTGCCCACGCGCGCTCGCGTCTGGAAGAACAATGGGCTCGCGGCGAGGAAGCGTCGACCGAAGACCTTCGCTTGGCATTGATGCACTACCGCGAATTTTTCGAGCGGCTGCTGGCGGTCTGACCGCGCGGCCATGATCAGCTACACCTGCAGTGGCGCCGCCCCCCTCCAAGGCAAGCCACTGCAGGTGTAGTTCTCTCTGATGGGTGCGCCGAATGTGGGGGATATGCACGCAATGTCCGGTTTTCGTCCATAGCACCCACACTCGGTGAGCAAGAGTCGGCGAGCGGTAGCGGCTCAGGCGGCTCTGGACTCGGGGCGCGCCCGTCGGCGCGGGCTGGTGGTGGGCCTCTCGGGGGCCGGCGCGTGGCCGAGCTCGACCGTGCGACGCTCCTCGAACTGCTCCAGCAGGCAGGTGTAGACGGGCTCGAGGTCGCCCGGCTTGTCGCCCGGAAGGACGTGGCCGCCCCAAACGCCGTGGGTGGCGCGGCTGACGACGGCGTTGTAGCCGCAGCGGCCGATGAACGGGCACTCCTGGCACATCCGGGCGGCCTGTTCGCGGTCGCGGAACGGAGAGAACCACAGGTCGCGGCCTTCGGCCGGGTCGGTGTGCTGCCGGCACGGGGTCTGTGCCTCCGTCTCGAAGAGGCGCCCTTTTACGGTGAGCAGGTGCTGAAAGTCGCTGGGGCCCAGGCGTGGAGCTTGTTCGGCGCCGGTCATGATGCTGTCCTTTCGTGGAACGAAGCTGATCCCATCGCATCGCTCGTGCGCATCGGCAATATTCGGTAATAACCGGTAATTAAAGCAGTAAATGCCGGTGTCGAGAACTGCTCAGCTGGGACTCGCTCGACCAACGACGACATTGCGATGACGATGGCTACTCGACTATGGGTTCATTTACGCTGGTCAAGTGGTCCCATAGCGGTGCGGGCGGACTCGGGCGCGACGGCCGGGTCGCCGCGGCGACCTCACCGATTTTTACCGGCCAATGCGGCAAGATGGTGGACGTCATGTTGTGGGAAAAGCTCGGCCAACAGGTGCGCGACCGGCGCGCTGAGCTGGGCTTGACGCAGGCCGAGGTGGCCCAGCGCGGCGGTCCTTCAGTGGAGACGTTGCGTGCGCTCGAGAACAATCGCGCCCAGCGCCTCAGCCCGCGGGTGCGCCGCGCGCTGGAACGCGTCTTGCAGTGGGAGACCGGCAGCATCGACGTCGTGCTCGACGGCGGCGTCGCGACCGCCGCCCGACCCCGGCCCGACGCCGCCGCCGCGGATCGGTTCGCGATGGCCCGCCAGGTGCTGGAGTGGCGGGCAGACGTGATCCGTCAGACCCACGGCATGCAGCCCCGGGCCCGCGAGGGTCTGCTGGCCGGTGTCACCCGCTCGGCGCGGCAGGCGGAAGACGCGATCATCAAGCTGCTGCCCTGGCTCGACGACGACGAGCGCGGCGAGGCGATCGAGCTGCTGGGCCAGCTGCGCGCGCCGGTCTAACGGCGTCAGCTCATCGTCAACTGGGCGATCAGGGTGGCGATGGCGTCGGCGGCATTCTGCGCGATGGGCCGGTCGGCCTCGGCGTCTTCGAGCACGCTGACCGGCAGGCCGGCGGCGATCGCCGCCTCTTCAAGGCTGATCTCGGCGCGGTGCCGGGCCCCGTGTAGGCGCTGGCCCAGCGTCGCCCGCGGGGAGCGTGCGGCGCGGGTCATCAAATCGCTGTAGGTGCGGCGCACGGCGCTCAGCGCGAGGATGACGGACGGCGTGCCTTTCGCGCCGCGGGCGGCGTTGGCGGCGACCCGCTCGAGTTTGCGCAGGTCAGCCAGCACACTGCTGATTCTTTCCGTGAATTCGGGGTTCGCGGGATCGGGCAGCGTTGCGACCCTCTCGGTGATGGCGTGCATCGCCAGTTCGACCGTCTCGGCCATCAGCGGGGCCCCGACCGTGTCGCTGAACGCCTCGGTGGCCCGTTCGGAGGGAACGGCGACGGGCGCGCTGTGGATGACGGACGTCCCGGACGCCGCGGGCAGGCTGGCGGCCCCGCTGCGGATTCGCGTGATGGTGCCCGGGGCCCAGTTCAGCGCCTTTTCCAGCTTGGACAGCGTTCCGCGGCGCGGCCAGCTGCGGCCCTTTTCGAAGGCGATCAGCGTGCCGGCGTTGATGATCTTGTCCCGGGCGAGGCTGCGCTGGGTGAGATCGAGTTCGGCGCGCCGGGCGGCCACCGCGCGGCCGGCGCGTGCGACGCCCGGGTCGGACTCGCCTTCCCACCATTCGTCCTCGTCGGGTTCCGGCAGGTCGAGCACGCCCGTGGTCTCCGAGGAGTTGTCGAACGGGGCGCCCAGGGACAGGCCGACCGGGATCCCGTCGGGCGCACCCAGGTGAATGGTGGTGGGGCCGGTGATGAGTATCGAGCTGCGGCGCACGCCGTCGAGGTAGATGCCGTTGGTGCTGGTGTCGATCGCCTCCCAGCCTTCGCGGCGCGGCTCGAGGCGAAGGTGCCAGCGGGAGATCCGATCGTCGGTGAGCCGCATCGTCGCTCCCGCGTCCCTGCCGATGACGACGACACCGGCCAGCGGGTCGAAAGCCTGCGACTCGTGCCCCAACTGCACCGCCAGGGTGGGTGCGGGCGCAGAAACACCGTGCTCAGTTGTCACTCTCACTCCCGCTTCCTCCGCGACGCTGCGCCTTCAGATGCTACATCTTTCCTGCGCCGTTAGCCGCCCCTGAATCAGCCGAACCGCTTCGACTCTTCCGCGTCAGTGCGACTCGATGCGGGGCGCCGTCGAGGCGAATCGATGTTAGTCGTAGCGCTTCAAATTCACCATTCTTGCACGTCACCGGCACTTTGGCTAATGACATCGGACACCGAGTCATAGCTGCTACAACTTTCGCGTTGCGCTATGACTTAGATTCGTTTAAAGTCGTTGCATCACGCCTCGGAAAGCGAGAAAGAAGCTATGAGTGCACCTGTAGCGCAGCATTGCCAGCCGTTCGGACGGCCGGCCGAGGGTTTCGTCCCGGTATGCGCCGCCGACCCGGAACGCTGGACCACCACCCAGCCCGACGAAGCGGCCAAGGCCGCCTGCTTCGCCTGCCCCCGGCGTTGGTTGTGCGCCCGCGAGGCGTGGGAGTTGCCGGATGTCGAAGGGCTGTGGGCCGGCGTGGTGATCCCCGAGTCCGGGCGGTCGCGCGAGTTCGCGATGCGCCGTTTGCGGTCGCTGGCCGAGCACGGCGGCTACCCGGTTCGGCCGCGGATTCGCACCCGCCACCGCATCGCCCTCGCCGACGACCTGGCGTCCTGATGAGGCCATTCCGCGGCGTGACGTTCGCCGCCGCCGGCCTGTCCCTGATGCTGACGGGCTGCACGGTCACCACCGCCGGCCACCCGTTGGCCGCACCCGACCTCGGCCGCTGGCAACCGCCGCTGATCCAGGCCGCCCAACTGGACGACCTGCTGCTCAGCCCCCGGGAAGTGGGCGTGATCGCCGGCTCGGCCCGCATGACGGTCCGCCAGCCGATCTCCGGCCTGGTCAGCGACGACGACACCGTCACCGACCCGAGCTGCCTGGACATCTACGCCCCGATCGAACGCAACGTCTACGAAGGCACCGGCTGGGTCGCCGTGACCGGGCAGGTGCTGAACGACGCCGCACCGGGCGGCAGCCCGCGGCACGCGCTCACCCAGGCGCTGGTGGGCTTCCCGGACGCGGAGGCGGCCCAGCGGTTCTTCCGCCAGGCCAAGAATCGCTGGTCCGCCTGCGCCGACAGGCCCATGGCCGTCGTCCGGGCCGGTCGGTCCGCGATCGTCTGGTCGTTCAGCAACGTCGCCGCCAGCGACAACGTCCTGACCGCAACTCAGCTGCCGAACATCGTCCTCGCCGATTACGCCTGCCAGCGCGCCATGGGGGTGCGCAACAACGTCATCATCGACACGCTGTGGTGCGGGATGGGTACGACCAACGAGGCGGGCCAGGTAGTCGGCAAGATCGCGGCCGGGGTAACCAGCGCCTAGAGCTGCGCCGATGTGGCCTGGCGCGGCGTTACGCTCGCGGGCCAAAGCCCCTACGCGAGCGCCCGATTAACCGCCGAGACAACGGCACGTAGCGAGGCGGTGGTGATCGACGGCGCGATCCCGACGCCCCAGACGACCTTGCCGCCCACCGAAGCCTCCACATACGCCGCCGCCTGCGCGTCGCCGCCGGCGCTCATCGCATGCTCGGAGTAGTCCAGCACCGACACGTCGAAGCCGACGGTGCCCAGCGCGTCGACGAACGCGTCCAGCGGGCCGTTGCCGGCGCCGCGGATCTCGGTCTCCACGCCGTCGATCTTGACCGTCGCCGTGATGCTGGTGCCGCCGGCGTCGTCCTCCGAGGCGTCGACGCGCTGCTTGATCCGCTCCAGCGGCAAGATCGGGGCCAGGTACTCCTCGGAGAACGCGTCCCACATCGCCTTCGGTGACACCTCGGCGCCTTCGCCGCCCTCGCCTTCGCTGATCTTCTGGATCATCCGAGAGAACTCGATCTGCAGCCGTCGCGGCAGGGCCAGGCCATGATCGGCCTTCATGATGTAGGCCACCCCGCCCTTGCCGGACTGCGAGTTGACCCGGATCACCGCCTCGTAGGTGCGCCCGACGTCCTTGGGGTCGATCGGCAGGTACGGCACCTGCCACAGGATGTCGTCGACGTCGGAGTCGGCGGCGTCCGCGTCGACCTTCATCTGGTCCAGGCCCTTGTTGATGGCGTCCTGATGGCTGCCGGAGAACGCGGTGTAGACCAGGTCGCCGCCATAGGGGTGACGCTCATGCACCGGCAGCTGGTTGCAGTACTCCACGGTGCGCCGGATCTCGTCGATGTTGGAGAAGTCGATTTGCGGGTCGACACCGCGGCTGAACAGGTTCAGCCCAAGCGTCACCAGGCAGACGTTGCCGGTGCGCTCGCCATTGCCGAACAGGCAGCCCTCGATCCGGTCAGCGCCGGCGGCGAAGCCCAATTCGGCTGCGGCGACGGCGGTTCCGCGGTCATTGTGCGGATGCAGGCTCAGGATGACGGACTCCCGGTTGGCCAGGTTGCGGCTCATCCACTCGATCGAGTCGGCGTAGACGTTGGGCGTGGCCATCTCGACGGTGGCGGGCAGGTTGAAGATGATCGGGTTCTCGGGCGTCGGCCGGATCACCTCGCCGACGGCGTCGCAGACCCGCTTGGCGTACTCCAGTTCGGTCCCGGTGTAGGACTCCGGCGAATACTCGAACCGCCACCGTGTGCCGGGGTATTTCGCGGCTTCCTCGACGCACTTGCGGGCGCCGTCGGTCGCGATGGCCTGCACCGCGGCCCGGTCGGCGTGAAAGACCACGCGCCGCTGCAGGATCGACGTCGAGTTGTAGAAGTGCACAATGACGTTCGCGGCGCCCTCGCAGGCCACGAATGTGCGCTCGATCAGCTCGTCGCGGCACTGGGTCAGCACCTGGATGGTGACGTCGTCGGGAATGGCGCCGTCGGTGATGATGTCGCGGACGAAGTCGAAGTCGGTCTGGCTGGCCGACGGGAACCCGACCTCGATCTCCTTGTAGCCCATGCGGACCAGCAGATCGAACATGCGGCGCTTGCGGGCCGGGCTCATCGGGTCGATCAGCGCCTGGTTGCCGTCGCGCAGGTCCACCGCGCACCACAGCGGCGCCCGGGTGATGACGCGGTCCGGCCAGGTGCGGTCGGGCAGCGTGATGGGCTCGACTTCGTCGGCGAAGGATCTGTATCGGTTGATCGGCATCGTGGTGCCGCGCTGGGGATTCCACACCGGTTGATCGGGCCGTGGTGGCCCGGCGGGTTTCACGATGGTGCGCGCTGAGACGTAGGCGTCGGGTGAATCAGAACTGGTCACGGTTGTGCTCCGAAGGGTGAGAGAAGGAACTCAGACCGGCGCATCGCCAACGCCCGCGACGGGAAGCCGGTCTGGATCAGACCCCGTCGCGGCGTCCGAGGAGGAGCACCCGCTGCACGCCCAGCACTTTACCGTGATCGCCGCCGTGAACAAAAAGGGACCAAAACGCGGCGGATATCCGGTCGTCGGGCGCAAGAATTTCGCATATGGTCAGCGTTAACTTTCGGCCCGGCAACGGCGGAAGGAAGCCCCATGGACGAGCATTCGCTGACGAGCCCGGGCGACCCCCCGCTGAGCGACGGCCACCGCAAGCACTCGCGGATCGCGTCGGTGGCCGCGGGAATGTGGACGGGAATTGTCTGCCTATGGATCGGGCTCGGCGCGTTGGGCTACGGCGCGTACTACTCCTACGGATATTGGGTGGGCACGCCGACGACGGCGAGAGTCGACCACTGCGAGTGGGGCGACGACCGGTATAACACCGAGGGGCCGCACAGCAGGAACTGCACCGCAACGTGGAGCGTGCGCGGCCAGTCGCAGCAGGGCCCGATCGAGCCACCATTCCTCGACAACGAGTCGGACAACGTCAGACCGGGTTCGTCGCTGAACGTCCATGCGCACGACGGCGTGGCCTACACGTCAGCATCGCTGGGCAAGCGCTTCTACCTGGCGCTCATCGCCGGCCCCATCTTCGTCACGTGGGGCCTGGTCAGTATGTGGAGGGGATGGCGGCGGCCGGCACGGTCGCATCCGAATTAGTCGAGATGCGCCGCCACGTATTCTGTTGTGGACTAATTCCGGAACCAGTGCCTGGAATCCGAGACAGGAAAAGCAACAGTGGCGCTCGTCGTGCAGAAGTACGGCGGATCGTCGGTGTCCGACGCCGACCGAATCCGCCGCGTTGCCGAACGCATCGTGGAGACCAAAAAGCAGGGCAACGACGTCGTCGTCGTGGTCTCCGCGATGGGCGACACCACCGATGACCTGCTGGATCTGGCGCAGCAGGTCTGCCCGGTGCCGCCGCCGCGCGAGCTCGACATGCTGCTGACCGCCGGCGAACGCATCTCCAACGCGCTGGTGGCCATGGCGATCGAATCGCTGGGCGCGCACGCCCGGTCGTTCACCGGTTCGCAGGCCGGCGTGATCACCACCGGCACCCACGGCAACGCGAAGATCATCAACGTCACGCCGGGGCGGCTGCAGGCCGCTCTGGAGGAGGGCCGCGTGGTCCTGGTCGCCGGGTTCCAGGGCGTCAGCCAGGACACCCGCGACGTCACGACGCTGGGCCGCGGCGGCTCGGACACGACGGCCGTGGCCTTGGCGTCCGCGCTGCACGCCGACGTCTGCGAGATCTACACCGACGTGGACGGCATCTTCAGCGCGGACCCGCGGATCGTGCACAACGCCCGCAAGCTCGACACGGTCACCTTCGAGGAGATGCTCGAGATGGCGGCCTGCGGCGCCAAGGTGCTGATGCTGCGCTGCGTGGAATACGCCCGCCGCTACAACATGCCGGTGCACGTGCGCTCGTCGTATTCGGACAAGCTCGGCACCGTCGTCGTCGGATCGATAGAGGACATAGCCATGGAAGACCCCATCCTGACCGGTGTCGCGCATGACCGCAGCGAGGCCAAGGTGACCATCGTCGGGATCCCCGACATCCCGGGCTACGCGGCGAAGGTGTTCCGCGCCGTCGCCGACGCCGACGTCAACATCGACATGGTGCTGCAGAACGTCTCCAAGGTCGAGGACGGCAAGACCGACATCACCTTCACCTGCTCCCGCGACGTCGGGCCCACCGCGGTGGCCAAGCTGGACTCGCTGAAGGACGAAATCGGGTTCACCCAACTGCTGTATGACGACCACATCGGCAAGGTGTCGCTGATCGGCGCCGGGATGCGCAGCCACCCCGGGGTCACGGCCACCTTCTGTGAGGCGCTGGCCGCCGTCGGCGTCAACATCGACCTGATCTCCACCTCCGAGATCCGGATTTCGGTGTTGTGCCGCGACACCGAACTGGACAAGGCCGTCGTCGCCCTGCACGAGGCGTTCGGGCTCGGCGGCGAGGAGACGGCGACGGTGTACGCGGGGACGGGGCGGTAGATGGTTTCCATCGGCGTGGTCGGTGCCACCGGCCAGGTGGGGCAGGTGATGCGCGCGTTGCTCGACGAGCGCGACTTCCCGGCCGACGCGGTGCGGTTCTTCGCGTCGGCCCGCTCGCAGGGCCGCAAGCTGCCCTTCCGCGGCCAGGAGATCGAGGTCGAGGACGCCGAGACGGCCGACCCGGCGGGCCTGGACATCGCGCTGTTTTCCGCCGGCGGGGCCATGTCGAAGGTCCAGGCGCCGCGGTTCGCGGCCGCCGGGGTGACGGTGATCGACAACTCGTCGGCGTGGCGTAAGGACCCCGACGTGCCGTTGGTGGTGTCGGAGGTGAACTTCGAGCGGGACGCTTCGAACAGGCCGAAGGGCATCATCGCCAACCCGAACTGCACCACCATGGCCGCGATGCCGGTGCTCAAGGTGCTGCACGACGAGGCCGGGCTGCAGCGCATCGTCGTCTCCAGCTACCAGGCGGTTTCCGGCAGCGGCCTGGCCGGGGTGGAAGAGCTGGCCACGCAGGCGCGCGCGGTGATCGACGATGCCGAGGGGTTGGTGCACGACGGGCGCGCGGTCGAGTTTCCGGCGCCCCAGAAGTACGTCGCGCCGATCGCCTTCAACATCGTCCCGCTGGCCGGATCGCTGGTCGACGACGGGTCCGGCGAGACCGACGAGGACCAGAAGCTGCGCTTCGAGAGCCGCAAGATCCTCGGCATCCCCGACCTGCTGGTCAGCGGCACCTGCGTGCGGGTTCCGGTGTTCACCGGGCACTCGCTGTCGATCAACGCCGAGTTCGAGCGCCCGCTGTCACCGCAGCGGGCCCGGGAGGTGCTGGACGGCGCGCCCGGCGTGCAGGTGGTCGACGTGCCGACGCCGCTGGACGCGGCCGGGGTCGACGAATCGTTGGTCGGCCGTCTTCGTCAGGACCCAGGGGTTCCCGACGGGCGGGGCCTGGCACTGTTCGTTTCGGGGGACAACTTGCGCAAGGGGGCGGCGTTGAACACCATCCAGATCGCTGAGCTGCTGGTCGCCCAGTTGTGACCCGCGGGCGGCTTGTGCTGCTGGCCGCTTTGCTGTTGTGTGTGGTTGGGCCGCAGGGTGTTTCGTGGGCCGACCCACCGGCGCCCATACCGCAGCCGATCCTGCAGCCGTTGGCGCCGGGTCAGGTGCTGCGGATCGGCCCGACGGCCGGAACCGGAACGCCCACGGGCGATTACGGGATCGGAGCCACCGACCTGTGCGAGTTCGTCGAATTTCCCACCCAGCTGCTGCAGGTGTGCGGCGACAGCTTCGCCGGGCAGGGCGTCGGCTTCGGCGGCTGGTACTCGCCCGTGGCGCTGCACGTCGACACCGCGTCCGTCGACGACCCGTCCGGGGTGCGCTATACCGGCGTCACCGGGATCAGCCGACCGCTGCTGGCCGATCCGGCGCCCCCCGGCACGTCGCAGCTGCCCGCCGGGGTGGTGCAGATCAATCGTCGTAACTACCTCATGGTGGCCACCACGAAGAACCTGGAGCCGGTGGACTCCCGGCTGGTCATGGCGGTGCCGGCGCAGGCCGGCTGGCAGACCGTCGCCGGGTCGCGCCGCGCGGGTGCTTACCAGGGCGGTCGGCAGACGCAGATCAGCGGCTACTACGACCCGATCCCCACGCCGGATTCGCAGAGCGGGTGGGTGTACATCGTGGCGAACAGCTTCACCCGCCGCGATCCCGTCGTGCTGTACCGGGCCACGCCGCAGGCGTTCACCGACCGGTCCCGCTGGCAGGGCTGGTCGGCCGGGCCCGGCGGGGGTTGGGGCCGTGTGCCCACGCCGCTATGGCCCGACGCGGTGGGGGAGATGTGCATCCGCCAGATCGACGGCAAGACGGTGCTGTCGTATTTCAACGCCGCCACCGGGAACATGGAGGTCCGCGTGGCCAACGACCCTGTGTCGCTGGGCTTTGCGCCAGTGACGACCGTCGTGCAGGCCGACGAATGGCCCGATCCCGCGGAAAGCCTGCCGCCGCCGTACGACAATCGGTTGGCGCAGCCGTACGGCGGGTACATCTCGCCCGGTTCGACGCTGGACGAGCTGCGAATCTTCGTGAGCCAGTGGGATACTCGCGCGCGGGTCGCCGCGCCGTACCGGGTGATCCAGTATGCGGTGAATCCGTTCAAGCCTGAGTAGCGTGTGGCATGCCGGCAGCGACTTGGTCGACACTTCCCCCATGCCGCCGCGACCGAGCAACTTCACGAGGCGATAGCGTCCGAACGTCGTTCCCTCCGACACGACGTTCCCTCCATCGCGCGTTTTTGGCGGCTCGCACAGCGAACTCACCGCAAGGACCGATAATGGCATTTCCGACGATGTTTCGGGCACAAACAGCAAAGGGGTCGACGGTGTTGTTCAAGACCACACTTCGAGTCGCGATGATCGGCGCAGCGCTGGCCCTGGTCGCTGACCCGGCAACGGCGCACGCCGACGAGGACTCCTTTCTCAGCCGCGTCCACGCCGCCGGCATGCCGCTGACCGATGAAAAGGCGATCACGATGGGCAACGCCACCTGTACGGACCTCGGCAACGGCGTCCCGGTGTCGGCGGTGCTGGAATCGAACAACCCGCACGTCGGCGGCCACCCGCTCCTGACCGACGCGCAGAACTGGGACTTCCTCTCGACGGCCGTGTCGGAACTGTGCCCCGAGTTCCAGCCCGGCCAGCCGGCCTAACCGCCCGCGGGGCGCCGAACGTGAAGCCACTGCGAAAAGACGTCGATCTTTTCGCACTGGTTTCACGCTCGGCGCGGGGCCCGCGGCGGGTGACAAGGCGCGGGGCCCGCGCCGGGTGACAAGACGAGCCCGCCGCCGCCAGCAAATCACCCCAGGCAGGACGGGGGTTTCAGCTCATAGCTGGTACTTAAGTAGGGCATAGCCGCCACTACTGTTTACCCAGGCATCATCCGTCTCATGAGTGAAACATCCGAAACCCCCACTGCGCGGACAGCAACCGCGACAGCACCAGCTCCCGTCGTCGAAGAACCGGCTCGCAGGACCCCCAGGGTCTTCGTGGGCGCGGCATGGGTCGCCATCGTTGCAGGCATCGTGTTCATCATCGCGGTCGTCTTCTTCAGCGGCTTCATCCTCGGCAAGAGTTCCGGCCACCACGGCGGCCATCACCGCCACGGCCATCACAAGCCGCACTCGATGATGTGGCACCACCGTGGACCGGGCGGACCCGGCGGTCCGGGTCAGGTCGGACCCGGCGGACCGGGCGGGCCCGCGTCGGCAACGCCCGCGCCGGGCGGTCCCGGCCAGATCCCGTCCTCGGTTTCCCCGTCGCGGACCCCGTAAGCCGGCCCCCGGGGCACGAGGGGGCCCCGGTGGGCCATTAGCCCATAACCGGTAGCCCGGCGCTCGACAGAGCGCCGGGCTACGTGTCATCTGGTGAATTCAAAACAAATTCGTTCACCCAACCGGTTTCGGCCAAACCTCCCCGAGGAGCAGTATTCAAGGCATGAGCGAAACACCTGAACCGTCGAGCACGCCGACTGCCGTCGCTCCTGCGCCTCTGCCTCCGCCACCGCGGGCCAAGCCGCCGCGGCTCTACGCGGTCGCAGCGTGGGTAGTGATCGTTGCCGGCGTCGTCTTCATTCTCTCGACCGTATTCTTCGCCGGCGCTGTGGTTTTCGGGTCGTTGCACCAGTGCCATCACCGGTATCACCATGGCATGTTCCGTCCTGGGGGCCCGCCGGGTCCAGGCGGGCCGTGGCAGTGGGGTCCCCGCGGCCCGGGTGGTCCTCCGGGCATGGGTCCCGGTTATCTGCCCGGCCCTCCGCCCGGCATGGGGCCCGGCGGCCCCACCCAGTCGCCGACGGTCTCCGCTCCGAACACCAGTCCCGCGCCGCGGCCATAACCGACGATTCCAAAATCGACCGCCGGGGTACCCGTCTGCCGTAGCGGGCCTTAGAGCGCCGCGATTTTGGTGAACCAGCCCAAACACCAAAAAGAGGAGATTGCGAAATGGCGGAACGCTTCACCACTACGGACGCCGGCATCGCGGCGCCCAGCGACGATCAATCCCTGACCATCGGGCCCGACGGCCCGATCCTGCTGCAGGACCACTACCTGATCGAGCAGATGGCGCAGTTCAACCGGGAGCGCATCCCGGAGCGCCAACCGCATGCCAAGGGCGGCGGCGCGTTCGGCCAGTTCGAGGTGACCAACGACGTCAGCAACTACACCCGGGCCGCGGTGTTCCAGCCGGGGACCAAGACCGAGATGCTAGCCAGGTTCTCGACCGTCGCCGGTGAGCGCGGCAGCCCAGACACCTGGCGGGACCCTCGCGGCTTCGCGCTGAAGTTCTACACGTCGGAGGGCAACTTCGACATGGTCGGCAACAACACTCCGGTCTTCTTCATGCGCGACCCGTTGAAGTTCCAGCACTTCATCCGCTCGCAGAAGCGGCTGCAGGCCAGCAACGTCCGCGACCACAACATGCAGTGGGACTTCTGGACATTGTCACCGGAGTCCGCGCATCAGGTGACCTGGTTGATGGGGGACCGTGGCATCCCCAAGAACTGGCGGCACATGAACGGCTACAGCAGCCACACCTACAGCTGGATCAATGCCGGCGGCGAGATCTTCTGGGTGAAGTACCACTTCATCAGCGACCAGGGCATCGACTTCCTGACCCAGGAGGAGGCGGACCGCCTGGCCGGCGAAGACGGCGACTACCACCAGCGCGACCTCTACGACTCCATCGAAAAGGGCGACTTCCCGAGTTGGACGCTCAAGATGCAGATCATGCCGTTCGAGGAGGCCAAGACCTACCGGTACAACCCGTTCGACCTCACGAAGGTGTGGCCGCACGGCGACTACCCACTGATCGACGTCGGCAAGATGACGTTGAACCGCAACGTCACCGACTATCACACCGAAATCGAGCAGGCCGCGTTCGAGCCCAACAACATCGTGCCCGGCACCGGCCTGAGCCCGGACAAGATGCTGCTCGCCCGCGGCTTCTCTTACGCCGACGCGCACCGGGCGAGGCTGGGCACCAACTACAAGCACATCCCGGTCAACACGCCGCATGTGGAGGTGAACAGCTACTCGAAAGACGGTGCGATGCGGATGCACAACGTGTCGGATCCGGTGTATGCACCGAACTCCTACGGCGGTCCCAAGGCCGACCCGGCGCGCGCCGCCGAGGTGCGCTGGATGGCCGACGGCGAGATGGTCCGGGCCGCGTACACGCTGCGCCCCGACGACGACGACTGGGGTCAGGCCGGCACCATGGTCCGTGAGGTGCTCGACGACGCAGCCCGGGACCGGCTGGCGCAGAACATCATTGGGCATGTTTCCCAAGGAGTGAAGGAGCCGGTGCTGTCGCGGGTGTTCGAGTACTGGAGCAACGTGGACCCCAACCTCGGCAAGCAGGTGGAGGAAGGTGTTCGCGCGAACCTGGCATGATCGGGACTCATGACCATTGAAGTCGCGTACACCACCGCATCCACCGCTACCGGCGGCGGTCGTGACGGCCACGTGAAGTCGGACGACGGCCGCATCGACCTGGAGACCAGGCCGCCGAAGGCGATGGGCGGCAACGGCGAAGGCACCAATCCCGAGCAGCTGTTCTCGGCCGGTTACGCCGCCTGTTTCCTGGGTGCGCTGCGGTTGGTGGCCGGTAAGGCAAAAGTCAAGCTCGACGACGCCACCGACGTCACGGTCGAGGTCGGGTTCGGCAAGGACTCCGAGGGCGGTTTCGGGCTCACCGGCAAGATCGTCGGCTACCTCCCGGGCCTGGACCAGGGTGCTGCCGACGACCTCGTCGAACAGGCCCACCAGGTGTGCCCGTACTCCAAGGCCACCAGAGGCAACATCGACGTCGAAGTCTCGGCCCGGGTCTAGGCCGTGCGAGTCGGCGCCGTGGCGGTGTGCCTGGGGTTGATCACCGCCGCGGCCGTTCCTGTCGCGCACGCTCACCCGTCGGAGCCGGGAGTGGTGTCCTACGCGGTCCTCGGCAGGGGGTCGGTCGGCAATATCGTCGGCGCGCCGATGGGCTGGGAGGCGGTGTTCACCCAACCGTCGCAGGAGTTTTCGGTCGACCTGCCGGTCTGCAACAACTGGGCCGACATCGGCGTGGCCGAGGTGTACAACGATCCGGACCTGGCGTCGTTCAACGGGGCCGTCACCCAGACGTCGGCCTCCGACCAGACCCACTACGTCAAGCAGGCCGTCGGGGTGTTCGCCACCAACGACGCCGCGGCGCGCGCCTTTCACCGCGTAACGGACCGGACCGGCGGCTGCGCAGGCCAGACCACCGCGATGCACCTGGACAACGGGATCACGCAGGTATGGACGTTCGCGGGCGGCCCGCCGGGGCCCGCGGACGAGAACTGGACCAAGCAGGAGGCGGGCACCGACCGCCGCTGCTTCGTTCAAACCCGCCTGCGGGAAAACGTGTTGCTGCAGGCCAAGGTCTGCCAATCTGGCAACGCCGGTCCTGCGGTAAACGTCCTGGCCGGGGCCATGCAGAACGCGCTGGGTCAGTAGGGCGCCAACTGGGTACTCGTGTAGGCCGTGTGGCCAAATCCGGCGGAAACGGGAATATGTCGGTGCGGTCTGGAAGATGAACCCCAAGAGGAAATAGCGGCGACTATCGTTCGGATAGCTGCGCAGGCTCCGGGCCCGGAGGGATCGTGATATGACGTTCGCCGCCAGCACTGCCGCGACCCCGCAGCTTGATGCCGAGATAGTGAGTGACGCGGCCGCGGCGCAGTACATCGCCGAGGCCTGCCTGGTCGACGGTCCACTCGGGGCCGTCGGCTTGGAGCTGGAAGCGCACTCCTTCGACCCGTCGGATCCACACCGCCGGCCGAGCTGGGACGAAATCGCCGGGGTCCTCAAGCTGCTGCCGGCGCTACCCGGCGGCAGCGCGGTCACCGTCGAGCCGGGCGGCGCCGTCGAACTGTCCGGCCCGCCCGCCGTCGGCGTGGAACCGGCCATCGACGCCATGCACCGCGACCAGGCCGTACTGCGGTCGGCGTTCGCCGACGCGGGCCTGGGCCTGGTTTTTCTGGGCGCGGATCCGCTGCGCCAACCCAAGCGCATCAACCCCGGCCCCCGCTACCGCGCCATGGAACAGTTCTTCGCGGCCAGCGATTCCGGTGCGGCGGGCGCGGCGATGATGACCTCGACGGCGTCGATCCAGGTCAACCTGGACGCCGGGCCGGCGGCCGGCTGGCCGGCGCGGGTGCGGCTGGCACACGCGTTAGGCCCCACGATGATCGCGATCACGGCCAACTCGCCGATGATCGCCGGCGAGTTCACCGGCTGGGCGTCCACCCGGCAGCGGGTGTGGGGCGACATGGACTCCGCCCGCTGCGGGCCCATCCTGGGCGCCAGTGGCCTGGATCCCGGCACCGACTGGGCCCGCTACGCGCTCAAGGCGCCGGTGATGATGGTGCATGACGCGGAGGTCCCGAGCCTTACCGCGGTGACGGAGCATGTGCCGTTCACCGACTGGGTGGAGGGCCGGGCGGTGCTCGGGGACCGGCGCCCGACGTTCGCCGACCTCGAGTACCACCTGACCACCCTGTTTCCGCCGGTGCGTCCGCGGCAGTGGCTGGAGATCCGCTACCTCGACAGCGTGCCGGACGCCTTCTGGCCCGCGGTGGTGTTCACGCTGGTCGCCCTGCTCGATGATCCGGTGGCCTCCGACATCGCCGCCGAGGCCGTCGAACCCGTGGCCACCGCGTGGGACAACGCCGCCCGGCTCGGGCTGCGTGACCGCCGGCTGTATGAGGCGGCCAACCGGTGCGTGGCCGTCGCCGCCGAGTTCGCGCCGCCGGAACTCACCGACGGGATGGAACGCCTCGTCCGCGCCGTCGAGCAGGGCCGATGTCCCGGCGACGACTTTTCCGACCAGGTGATCGCGCATGGCCTCTCGCCAGCCGTCGCCCGGCTGGCGGAAGGGGAGCTGTGACCTCTGCCGCTGATTCCGACCCGCCGCGCCCGGCTGCGCGGCGCTTGCGATCGTCCTCCCGACAGCAACTTGCCGACGATCTCGAGCGCGCACGGACGCGGACGCTGCGCCTGGTGGATTTCGACGACGCCGAACTCCGCCGCCAGTACGACCCGCTGATGAGCCCGCTGGTGTGGGATCTGGCGCATATCGGCCAGCAGGAAGAGCTGTGGCTGCTGCGCGGCGGTGACCCGAACCGGCCCGGGATGTTGTCGCCGGCGGTCGAGGGCCTCTACGACGCCTTCGAGCACTCGCGCGCCAGCCGGGTCGAGCTGCCGCTGCTGTCCCCGGACAAGGCGCGGTCGTACTGCAGGACCGTGCGATCCGCCGCGCTGGACGCCCTGGACGCCCTGCCCGACGCCGCCGACGACTTCCCCTTCGGTCTGGTCGTCAGCCACGAGAACCAGCACGACGAGACCATGCTGCAGGCCCTCAACCTGCGCACCGGCGCCCCACTGCTCGCCGACGCCGCCCTGCCCCCGGGCCGGCCGGGCCTGGCCGGTACGTCGGTGCTGGTCCCCGGCGGCCCGTGCGTGCTGGGTGTGGACGCCGCGACCGAACCGTATTCGCTGGATAACGAACGTCCCGCGCACGTCGTTGACGTGCCGGCCTTCCGGATCGGCCGGGTTCCGGTCACCAACGGCGAATGGCAGCGCTTCGTCGACGACGGCGGCTACACGCAGCCACGCTGGTGGTCGGAGCGCGGCTGGGAGCATCGGCTGGCGGCGGGCCTGACGGCGCCGCAATTCTGGGGTCCCGACGCGCGCAGCCGCACCCGGTTCGGCTACATCGAGGACATTCCCGTTAACGAGCCGGTGCAGCATGTCACCTACTTCGAGGCGGAGGCGTACGCGGCCTGGGCCGGAGCCCGGCTGCCCACCGAGGTGGAGTGGGAAAAGGCCTGCGCGTGGGACCCGGCGACGGGCTCGCGGCGTCGCTACCCGTGGGGGGACGAGCCGCCGTCGCAGGCCCGCGCCAACCTGGGTGGTACCGCGTTGCGCCCCGCGCCGGTGGGCGCCTTTCCGGGCGGCGCGTCGGCGTATGGGGTGGAGCAGCTGCTCGGCGACGTCTGGGAGTGGACGTCGTCGCCGCTGCGGCCCTGGCCGGGTTTCACGCCGATGGTCTACGAGCGCTACTCGCAGCCCTTCTTCGACGGCGACTACCGGGTGCTGCGGGGCGGGTCGTGGGCCGTCGAATCGGCCATTCTGCGGCCCAGTTTCCGCAATTGGGATCACCCTTACCGGCGGCAGATCTTCTCCGGCGTCCGGCTGGCGTGGGACGCCTGATGTGCCGTCATCTGGGCTGGCTCGGCGCCGACGTGAGCGTCTCCTCGCTAATGCTGGACCCGCCATGCGGCCTGCGGGTGCAGTCGTATGCGCCGCGGCGGCAGAAGCACGGGCTGATGAACGCCGATGGTTGGGGCGTCGGGTTTTTCGATGCCGGGGTTCCGCGGCGCTGGCGCAGCCCGGCGCCGCTGTGGGGCGACGTGTCGTTCGACTCGGTCGCGCCGGCGCTGCGCAGCGGTTGCGTGGTCGCCGCGGTGCGGTCGGCGACCGTCGGCATGCCGATCGAGGCCAGTGCCACCGCGCCGTTCACCGACGGACGGTGGCTACTGTCGCACAACGGCGTCGTCGACCGCACGGTGCTTCCGCTGACCGCATCGGCCGAATCCGTGTGTGACAGCGCTCTATTGGCTGCGGTGATCTTCGAGCGTGGCCTGGACGCGCTGGGCGCGACGGTCGTGGAATTCGGGACCGCCGACCCGTTGGCCAGGCTGAACGTGTTGGCCGGCGACGGATCCCGCCTGCTGGCCACGGTATGGGGAGACACTTTGTCGGTGCTGCGCCGCGAGGACGGCGTGGTCCTGGCCAGCGAACCCTACGACGACGACCCGGGCTGGGAGGACGTGCCGGACCGTCACCTCGTCGAGGTCACCGCGGCGGGCGTCGCGGTGACCGCATTGGACCACACGAGAGGATCTCGATGACGTTGTCGCTAGCGAACCACCTGGCCGAGGATTCGGCAGATCGCGCGCTGCGCCGCGACGTGCTCGAGGGCCTGCAACAGACGCCGAAGTCGTTGCCGCCCAAGTGGTTCTACGACTCGGTGGGCAGCGACCTGTTCGACCAGATCACCCGGCTGCCGGAGTACTACCCGACGCGGGCCGAAGCCGAGATCCTGCGCGCCCGCTCGGTCGAGGTCGCCGCCGCCAGCGAGGCCGACACCCTGGTCGAGCTCGGCGCCGGAACGTCGGAGAAGACCCGGCAACTGCTGGATGCCCTGCGTGAGCGCGGCTCGCTGCGCGGGTTCGTGCCCTTCGACGTCGACGCCGGCATGTTGTCGGCGACCTCGGCCGCCATCGCGCGCGAATATCCCGGCGTCGAAATCAAGGCCGTGTGTGGCGATTTCGAGGAGCACCTGAGGGAGATACCGGATGGCGGGCGACGGCTGTTCGTGTTCCTGGGGTCGACGATCGGCAACCTGACGCCCGGTCCGCGCGCGGAGTTTCTCGCGACCCTGGCCGGGGTGATGGCGCCGGGGGACAGCCTGCTGCTGGGCACCGACCTGGTCAAGGACACCGGGCGGCTGGTGCGGGCCTACGACGACGCGGCCGGGGTGACGGCGCGGTTCAACCGCAACGTGCTCGCGGTGATCAACCGGCAGCTGGACGGCGATTTCGACGTGGACGCCTACCGGCACGTCGCCCGCTGGAACACCGACGAGGAGCGCATCGAGATGTGGCTGCGCTCAGAACGTTCGCAGCGGGTGCGCGTCGGCGCCTTGGACCTGACCGTCGACTTCGCGGCGGGTGAAGAGATGCTCACCGAGGTGTCGTGCAAGTTCCGGCCGGAGGGGGTGGTCGCCGAGCTGGCCGAGGCCGGGCTGCGACGCATCCGGTGGTGGACGGATGACGCCGGCGACTTCGGGCTCTCGCTGGCAGTGAAGTGACGCTCGCCGATCGCTGGCGATCGGCTCGTCCGCCCGTCGCCGGCCTGCACCTGGACAGCGCGGCCTGCTCGCGCCAAAGCCTGGCGGTGATCGACGCCGCCGCCCAGCATGCGCGCTACGAGGCGGAGGTCGGCGGATACGTCGCGGCCGAGGCCGCAATGCCGGTGCTCGACGCCGGGCGCGCCGCGTTCGCCGCGCTGGCCGGCGCGCCCGACGCTCAGGTGGTCTTCACCACCGGCTCGCTGAACGCGCTGGACCTGCTGCTGGGCGCCTGGCCCGCGGGCCGCCGGCGGGTGGCCTGCCTGCCGGGTGAATACGGCCCTAACCTGGCCCTTTTCGGCATTCACGGGTTTGAGCGTCAGCTGCTGCCGACGCTGGACGACGGGCGGATTGCGCTTGACGACGCCGCGCTGGCCCTGGACGAGGACCCGCCCGACCTGGTCCACTTCACGCCGGTGGCCAGCCACAGCGGCATCGTGCAGCCGCTCCCGATGGTGGCGCAGCTCTGCCGCGAGTTGGGGTTGCCGCTGGTGGTCGACGCCGCCCAGGCGCTGGGCCAGGTCGATTGCGCGGTGGGCGCCGACGTCACGTACTCGTCGTCGCGCAAGTGGATCGCCGGGCCGCGGGGAGTGGGCATGCTGGCCGTGCGTCCCGAGCTGATGGAGCGGTTGCGGCCGCGGCTGACGCCGCCGGAGTCGTCGTTCAGCGCGGCGCAGGTGCTGGAGTTCGGTGAGGCCAATGTCGCTGCGCGCGTGGGGTATTCGATGGCATTGGGGGAGTATGCGGCGTACGGGCCCGACGTGGTGCGGGCGCGGCTGGCCGAGGTGGGTTCTATCGGCCGGACCCTGCTGACCGATGTGCCCGACTGGACGCTGGTCGAGGAGATCGAGGAGCCGAGCGCCATCACCACGCTGGCCCCCGGCGACGGCGTCGATCCCGCCGCCGTGCGGAACTGGCTGCTCGCCGAGAGGCGGATCCTGACCACGTTCGTCGGGGTGGTGCGGGCGCCGTTGGAGTTGACCGGTCCGCGGCTGCGGCTCTCGCCGCATGTGGACACCACGCCCGAGGATCTCGAGGTGTTCGCCGAGGCGCTGATCGCCGCGACGGCCGCGACGACGGGTTAGGGAGTCACGCCCGGGGTGCCGTCGGCGCCGGGGTTGCCGTAGATGCCGGGGTCGCCGTCGCCGCCCGGGTTGCCGCCGCCGAGTGCCGTGCCGCCGGTGCCGCCGGGCCCGTTCGAGTTAAGGGTGATTCCGCCAGATCCGGCAGCTCCGCCGGCGCCAGGCGTGCCTTCTGTGGAAGTGCCGCCGTTGCCACCGTTGCCGCCGTTGCCGCCGTTCCCGCTGCTGGCGCCGTTGCCGCCGTCGCCGCCCGGATTACCGGCCCCGCCGTTTCCGCCCGCGTAGAACCCTGAACGGCCCCCGGACCCGCCTTGACCACCGGCGCCGCCGCCTCCACCGGTCCCCGCGCCCGCGGCGGCCCCCCCGGATCCGCCCTCGCCGCCGGTGCCGCCGGTGCCGGCGGTGCTGGCGTTACCGCCGTGGCCGCCCGCCGAGGTTGCGGTGCCGGCACCGCCAGTGCCGCCGGTGCCGGCATAGCCACCTTGACCGCCTTGGCCTGCGTCCCCGCCTGCACCGCCATTGCCCGAACCCGAGGCATCACCGCCGGTGCCGCCATGACCACCGGTGCCACCGGTGCCCGAGGCGCCCGCGTCGCCACCCACGCCGCCGGGTTGGCCCGCGCCGCCGGCCCCGCCTGCGCCGCTATTTCCGCCACCGGCGTAGCGTGCCGATCCGCCGGCGCCGCCGGCCCCGGCGTTGCCGGTCCCCGAGGCGTCCCCGCCGCCGCCGCCGTGTCCTCCGCT
The DNA here is from genome assembly GCF_059812195.1 of Mycobacterium sp. NGS68. Classification (NCBI taxonomy): domain Bacteria; kingdom Bacillati; phylum Actinomycetota; class Actinomycetes; order Mycobacteriales; family Mycobacteriaceae; genus Mycobacterium; species Mycobacterium sp. NGS68. Next base: position 145,679 of record NZ_JCALCE010000013.1, read on the forward strand.
TCCGCCGGTGCCGCCCGACCCGCCAATGCCGCCCGTCCCGCCGGCACCATCGCCAGCGCCCGCGCCGCCCGCACCCCCGGCGCCGCCATAACCTCCGCCGTCGGACTGGAAATTCGTGCCGGCTATGCCGCCGTTGCCGCCGGTGCCGCCGTCGCCCGAGGCGGAGCCGCCGCTGCCGCCGTCGCCGCCGAGTCCGCCCGCACCGCCGCTGCCGCCGTGGCCGCCGGCCCCGCCGTTGCCCCCGGTGCCGTTGCCCAGGGCCGAGCCACCGTCGCCGCCGGCGCTTCCCCAGCCCCACCCGCTGGAGATTGCATAGCCGCCGTTGCCGCCGTTGCCGCCGCTGCCCGAGATCGAGCCGCCGTCGCCGCCTTTGCCGCCGGCGCCGCCGATGCTGGCGTCCCCGCCATTGGCGCCGGCTCCGCCATCCCCGCCGTTTCCGGAGATCGAACCGCCATTTCCGCCGTTGCCGCCGGGAAGGGATACGCCCCCGGGCCCGTTGGTGCCGCCGACACCGCCGTTCCCCCCGGTCCCGGTGGTGCCGCCGCCGGCCCCGCCGTCGCCGCCGTTTCCGCCGTTTCCGGGCGTTCCGATGACGCCTGCGGCCCCGCCGTTGCCGCCATTGCCGGACTGCCCGGCGTCGCCGCCGGCCCCGCCGCCGTACGTAGCGCCCGCGCCGCCGCCGTATCCGCCGTTGCCGCCCGTCCCCCCGGTACCGCCGCTGGAGTCGCCGGCTCCGCCCTTGCCGCCGTCGCCGCCATTGCCGCCCGCGGCGACGCTCCCCCCGGCTCCGCCGTCACCGCCGTTTCCGGAGATTGAACCGCCGCTGCCGCCCTTTCCGCCCGCGGCGCCCTCGCCGTCATACCAGCCGTTGCCGCCGTTCCCGCCGGTGCCGCCGTTGGGCGTGGTCGCGTCGCCGGCGCCGCCGGCCCCGCCGTTGCCGCCATTGCCGCTGGCCCCGACCGTCCCGCCATCGCCGCCATGGCCGCCGTTGCCGTACTGCCCGGCGTTGCCGCCGTCGCCGCCGTCGCCGCCTGACCGGATGCCGTAGCCGAGGCCGCTGGCCCCCGCCTGCCCGCCGGCACCACCCGTGCCGCCGCCGGGGCCGCCAACGCCGCCGTCGCCGCCATTGCCGCCGGTACCGATGTTGCCGCCGGCGCCGCCGTCGCCGCCGTTGCCGTACTGCCCTCCGTCGCCGCCGCGGCCGCCTTCGCCGCCGGCACCGCCCGCGCCGCCGCCTCCGCCGGCCCCGCCGGTCGCGCCTTCGGCGGTGGCGTCCGCGCCCTTGCCGCCGGTGCCGCCGATCCCACCGTTGCCACCAACCCCGCCGTGGCCGCCGTCGCCGTACTGCCCGCCGCCGCCTCCAAGGCCGCCATTGCCGCCGGCCCCGGCATCGCCGCCGATGATGCCGGCGTCGCCCGCGTTGACACCGTCGGTGCCCGGGGCGCCATTGCTACCGTCGCCGCCCGCGCCGCCGGCCCCGCCGTCGCCGTACTTGCCGCCGGTCCCGCCGTTGCCGCCGTTGCCGCCGTTGACGCCGGGATCGGTGCCGGTTGTGGCGTCATACCCGGCGCCGCCCCTGCCGCCGTCGCCGCCGGTGGTGAACGCGGTGCCGTCGTGCCCGTCGGCGCCGGGTAACGCGGCGCCTCCACCAGCGCCGCCGCCACCGTGGATCCCGGCGGTCGTGCCGGGGTCGCCGCCGTTGCCGCCGTTGCCGCCATCGGGGTGGTCGACGGTGCCCGCCGCGCCCGCACCGCCGACGCCCGCGGCGCCGGTGTTGCCGCCATTGCCGCCGGTTCCGCCGGCCCGGTCGAGGCCCGGGTCGCCGTGGGCCGCCGTGCCACCCGCGCCACCGTTGCCGCCGGTTCCGCCGTTGCCGCCGTTGCCGCCATTGCCCGCATCGCCGCCGTCACCGTTGGGGTTGGCGGCGCTGACCACGCCAGTGGCGCCGTTGGTGCCGTCGGCCCCGTTGCCACCGTTGGCGCCGTTGCCCGCGATCCCGCCGTTGCCGCCGTTGCCCGACGTCGAGCCGCCGAGTCCGCCGCCTCCGCCGTTGCCGCCACCGCCGCCCTGGCCGCCGTCGCCGTTGGGGTTGCCGGCGCTCACCACGCCGGCCGCGCCGGCCGAGCCGTTTCCGCCGGCACCGCCTGCGCCGCCGTCGCCGTACTTGCCGGCGTTGCCGCCGGTCCCGCCGTTGCCGCCGGTCACCCCGGCCGCCGTGCCGGTGGTGGCGTCGTAGCCGGCCCCGCCCTTGCCGCCGTCGCCGCCGGTGGTGAGCGCCGCACCGTTCGCGCCGGCCGCGCCGCCGGTCTCCCCGGCGCCACCGCTACCGCCGCCGCCCGGGGTCCCTGGGTCGCCGCCCGTGCCGCCGTTACCGCCGTCGGGGTGGTCCACGGTCCCGGCCGCGCCGGCACCACCCGTCCCGGCGGCCCCGGCCGTGCCGCCGGTACCGCCCATACCACCATCGCCGCCCCGGCCCGCCTGCCCGACGAAGCCGCTCTTGCCCGCGGCGCCGCCGTCGCCGCCGGTGCCGCCGGTGCCGCCAGTTCCGCCGGAGCCGGCATTGCCGCCATCGCCGTTGGGGTTGGCGGCGGTGACCACGCCGGTCGCTCCGTCGGCGCCCGCCCCGCCCGCGCCGCCTTGGCCGCCTTGGCCGCCCTGACCACCGGAACCGCCATTGCCATACAGCAGCCCGCCGTTGCCGCCGGCCCCGCCATTACCGCCCGTGCCGCCATTGCCGCCGGTCAGCCCGGTGCTCCCCGGGGCACCCGTGTCAGGAGTGCTGCCGGTCCTGCCCAGCCCACCGGCCCCGCCCTTGCCGCCGTTGCCGATCAGGCCGGCGTCGCCGCCCTTGCCGCCGTCCTGCCCGACGCCGCCGGACCCGCCGTTGCCGCCATTGCCGAAGATCCACCCGCCGTCGCCGCCGGGGAGACCGCTGTTCGCCGCGGCGTTGGCGCCGTCGCCGACCAACGGGCGTCCCGTCAACAGCTTCCACGGCGAAAACCACTGAACGTTGGCCGATTCGGCGGCGGCGTAGGCCCCGCCGGCGCCGTTGAGGGCCTGCACGAACTGCGAATGGAACGCCGCCGCTCGCGCGCTGAGCGCCTGATATTCCTGGGCGTGTGTGCCGAAGAGCGCCGCGACCGCCGCCGACACTTCGTCGCCGGCGGCCACCGCAATCGATGTCGTGGACGGGGCCGCCGCGGCGCTGGCGTCCTGGATCGTCGACCCTAGGCCAGCGAGATCAGATGCCGCTGACGCCACCAACTCCGGCGCTGTGATTAGGAATGACATTCCGCACCTCCGACCCCCGAATAGCCGTGAAGCACACGCAGGTGGGAAAGCCTATCGCCGTTAGGGTTTATTCATGCCGTTTTCAAATAATGGGCGGGCGCCGAACGTGAAGCTGGCCGCACGCTCGGCGCCGAACGTGAAGCTGGCCGCACGCTCGGCGGAAGCGCGCCGCGCGGCTCAGCCCGACTTACGCGCCGAAAGCAGGAAGGCGGGCAGCTTCGTCCGGCTCTTGTCGTCGCGGTCGTAGGAGGCGAACGGCGAATCGGGAATCGGCGGCATGTTGCCGTGGACAAAGGCGGGCCGGACGTCGTCGATCTCGAAGTACTGCCGACCGCGGCCCGCAGCTCTTCCTCGGACACCTCATTGGGCTTGACCGGAAACGCATCGGGGAAGGCGCCTTTGGCGAACACCAGCATGTAGATGCTGGCCCCCGGGGCCGCCGCGCGGTGTATCGCGGACAGGTAGGCGTCGCGGTCCTCGACCGGCAGCGAATGAAACAGCGTGCTGTCGATGACCGTTTCGAACCGGCCGTCGTAGCCGCCGAACGACGTGATGTCGGCCTGCACGAAGGTGGCCGTGCTCAGGCTGCGCTCTTCGGCGGCCTTCCTGGCCGCCGCGATGGCGCTGGGCGCATTGTCTATGCCGACCACGGTGTAGCCCTGCGCCGCCAGCGCCAGCGCCAGTTCGGCAACCCCGCAGCCGGCGTCCAGCACTTCCCCCCGCACCTCGCCCGCCTCGATCAGAGCGGCCAGGTCGGGCTGCGGCTCGCCGATATTCCACGGCGGCGGCGCCTCGAAGACTTTGTTCTGGTAGGCGTCGTCCCAGTTCATCACCTCTGGATTGGTCATGACACCGAAGCTACGCGCGCCGCATACTGGGTCCCATGCCGCAGGTTCCGCCCGCCCGCTATCTGCTGCGCGCCAAAGACTTCGCCGACGCGCGGTATGCAGACCCGATCACCGTCGACGACCTGGCCGCCGCGGCCGGCCTGTCGCGGGCGCATTTCAGCCGGATGTTCACCCGCACCTTCGGCGAATCGCCGCGGGCTTACCTGCAGACCCGGCGGCTGGAGCGCGCCGCGTCGCTGTTGCGCTACACCGACCGGTCCGTCGCCGACATCGCCGTCATGGTGGGCCTGCGCAGCGTCGGCTCGTTTACGACGAGCTTCGCCCGCGTGTACGGCCAGCCGCCCGCGGCCTACCGGGCCAGCATCCCGCCGGCGTCAGTGCACGCGCGGGTGCCAAGTTGCATCCTCGCGCGGGACACCCGCCCGCCCGCCGACAGTCGCGTCAAGACAGCACACGGGGAGAAGACGGACGCGCAGTCCGGGCCGTAGCGTGATGCGCATGTTCAAGATTGCCAGCGCCCACCTGTGGGTGCACGACCAGGAAGCGGCACTGAAGTACTGGACCGAAAAGGTGGGTATGGAAGTGCGACAAGATGTTTCGTTGCCCGACGCCGGCAACTTCCGGTGGCTCACGGTCGGCCCGCCGGGCCAGGACGACGTGTCCCTCGTGCTGATGGCGATCCCGGGCCAGCCGGTGATGGACGAGCCGACCCGCAAGCAGGTGGCCGAACTGATGGCCAAGGGCTTCGCGGGCACGGTGTTCCTCACCACCGAGGATTGTCAGGCCAGCTATGCGGAGATGAAGTCCCGCGGCGTGGAGTTCACCGAGGAGCCGCACGACATGCCGTACGGCATCGACTGCGGGTTCCGTGATCCGTCCGGCAATAGCGTCCGGTTGACCCAATTAGCTGGAATCGGTCTAACTTCCGCGTGATCCGCCGCGCCAATGTGAGGCCGGCCGCACGCTCGAGGCCGCTAGACGTCCCAGGTGTGCACCGGTTCGTTGGCGTGCATGTGTTCGCTGTAGCGGCGCACCATCTCGGCCAGCGCCCGCGGCCGATCCATGCCGCCGTCTTCCAGAGCGCGCACAGTGGTTACCTGCCAGGTCGCGCCGTTTCGCCCGGCGATGGCGCGATCCTCGATAACCCCGAGGAAGCGGTCCCGCACCTCGGCGTCGACGCCCCAGCGCCGCAGCCCCTCGTGGGCCATCGGCAGCAGGGTCCCCAGTACCAGTTCCCGCGAGCTGACCTCGCCGACGCCGGGCCAGTGCAGCCGGGCCTCGATGCCCCGGCGGGCGGCTTCGAGGAAATTGCGGTGTGCCGCCGGGAAACTCATCGCCGACCACACCGGCTCCTCGGCCTCGGCAAGGCTGCGCAGCGTGCCGTAGTAGAACGCCGAATTCGCCAACATGTCATGGACGGTCGGACCGGCGGGTAGCACTCGGTTCTCCAGGCGCAGGTGCGGGCGTCCCTGCACGACGTCGTAGACCGGCCGGTTCCACCGGTACACCGTGCCGTTGTGCAGCCGTAGTTCGGAAAGCTGCGGGATGCGCCCGGCGGTCAGTTCGGCCACCGGGTCCTCGTCGGACACCTCGGGCAGCAGCGACGGGAAGTAGCGGATGTTCTCCTTGAAAAGGTCTACGGCGGAGCCGATCCAGCGTTCACCGAACCATACCCGCGGCCGCACGCCCTGGGTCTTGAGCTCCTCGGGCCGGGTGTCGGTGGACTGCGCGAACAGTTCGATCCGCGTCTCCGACCACAGGTGGTGGCCGAAGAAGTACGGCGAGTTGGCGCCCAGCGCCAGTTGTGGCCCGGCCAGCACCTGCGCCGCGTTCCAGTTGGCGGCGAACTCCGCCGGAGCTAGCTGTAGATGCAATTGCATACTGGTGCAGGCGGATTCGGGCGCGATGGAAGCGGCCTGCCAGCTCAGCGGCTCCGGGCCGGAGATGTTGATCGGGATGTCCTCACCGCGGGCGCTGAAGATCGAATCGTTCAGCGCCGTATAGCGGGTCGATTCGCTCATCCAGCCCTCGTCGAGATGCTGCGGCATCAGGGTCGGCAGGATGCCGATCATGACGATGTGCGCGTCACGGGCACTCGCTTTGGTCTCCGCGTCGTTCAGGCTGGCCCGCACCTCCGCTTCCAGCTCAAGGCCGGTGTCTCCACCCAACGGCCGGGGCGGCACGTTGAATTCGATGTTGTAAGCACCCAATTCGGTTTGATAGGCCGGGTCCGCGATGGCGTCCAGCACGAAGCGATTCGACATGGCGGGCTGATAGTCGGCGTCGACCAGGTTGCATTCGATCTCCATGCCGGTCAGCGGCCGGTCCGAATCGAACCTGCATTGCACCAGCATCGTCTCGAAGACGTCCAAACACAGTTGAACCTTGCGCCGGTATTCCCGCCGGTGTGCGCGGTTATACGTGGTGCGCTTTACCTCTTCGCCCACAACGCCGATGCAACCGGTTTACCGCGCGCCACGCAAGCGGGACGCAACCGCGATCTGCGGCCGCGGGTGAATCGGGCTGTTGAACACGCCGCCGCCGCGCAACTCGACCCGGATCGCGGGGTCGGCATGCCGCACCAGCGCCGAGCGGCTGTAGGACCGCAGCGAGCTGATCGCGCCATCGTGCACCACCGCACGCTTCTCGGCGTCGACACGATCGAGGTGCTCCAGGCGATCGGTCTGCAACCGCCGGTCCAACCACGACGCGTCAGGCCCGCCGCGGGGCATGTCCTCGATGTCGATAGCCATATAGACCATCATGGACGATTACACGCAGTGTTCGATCCCAGAGCGCAGGAGAGGTTAGTTGGCCGGGTCCGCTGAATTCATCGCCGCCATCGACCAGGGCACTACGAGCACGCGCTGCATGATCTTCGATCACGACGGGAGCGAGGTCGCCCGTCACCAGCTTGAGCACGAGCAGATCCTGCCGCGCGCCGGATGGGTCGAGCACAATCCGGTCGAGATCTGGGAACGCACCGCCTCGGTGCTCATGTCGGTATTGAACGCGGCCCACTTCACCGCGAAGGACATTGCGGCGCTGGGGATTACGAACCAACGCGAAACGACGCTGGTGTGGAACCGCAAGACGGGGCGGCCCTATTACAACGCGATCGTCTGGCAGGACACCCGCACCGACCGCATCGCGTCGGCGCTGGACCGCGACGGCCGCGGAGACGTGATCCGCCGTAGGGCGGGCCTGCCGCCCGCCACCTACTTCTCCGGCGGGAAGCTGCAGTGGATCCTGGAGAACGTCGACGGGGTCCGCGCCGACGCCGAACGCGGCGACGCCCTGTTCGGCACCCCCGACACCTGGTTGCTGTGGAATCTGACCGGCGGGACGCGCGGGGGGGTGCACGTCACCGACGTGACCAACGCCAGCCGGACCATGCTGATGGACCTCGAGACACTGGACTGGGACGACGAGCTGTTGTCCTTCTTCTCCATCCCCCGGGCCATGCTGCCCACGATCGAGCCGTCGTCGCCGACGCAACCGTACGGCGTCACCCTGGACACCGGGCCGGTCGGTGCCGAGGTGCCGATCACCGGCGTCCTCGGCGACCAGCACGCGGCGATGGTGGGGCAGGTGTGCCTGGCCGCCGGAGAGGCCAAAAACACCTACGGCACGGGCAATTTCCTCCTGCTGAACACCGGTGAGACGATCGTCCGCTCGAAAAACGGGCTGCTGACCACCGTGTGCTACCAGTTCGGCGACGCCAAACCCGTTTACGCGCTCGAGGGTTCGATCGCGGTGACAGGCTCGGCGGTGCAATGGCTGCGGGATCAGCTGGGCATCATCAGCGGCGCGAGCCAGAGCGAGGCGCTGGCCCGTCAGGTCGAGGACAACGGCGGCGTGTACTTCGTCCCGGCGTTTTCCGGACTGTTCGCGCCGTACTGGCGCTCCGATGCCCGCGGCGCGATCGTCGGGCTGTCGCGGTTCAACACCAACGCGCACCTGGCCCGCGCGACGCTGGAGGCCATCTGTTACCAGAGTCGCGACGTGGTGGACGCGATGGAAGCGGATTCCGGTGTCCGCCTCGAGGTGCTGAAGGTCGACGGCGGCATCACCACCAACGACCTGTGCATGCAGATTCAGGCCGACGTGCTGGGCGTGGACGTGGTGCGACCGGTAGTCGCCGAGACGACGGCGCTGGGCGTCGCCTACGCGGCGGGGTTGGCGGTCGGATTCTGGGCCGACCCGTCGGAGCTGCGCGAGAACTGGCAAGAGGACAAGCGCTGGACGCCCACCTGGGACGACGACAAGCGCGCCGCCGGGTATGCGGGCTGGCGTAAGGCGGTGCAGCGGACCCTGGACTGGGTCGACGTGTCCTGATCCAGGGTCCGCTCGCGGCGCTCAGTCCTCGCCGAGGATGCCGTAGACCTCGCGGCGCGCATTGTTGAGGATCTCGACGATGCGCTGCTGCTGCTCTGCGGTCGCGGTGTGTGCCGACTGCGCGACAGCGCCGAACAGCTGGCCCACGGCGGTCCGCAGGTTGAGGTGGCCCGGGTCGGCGCCTTCGGCAATTTCGTCCCACGGCGGGGTCTCGACCTTCTCGGCGGCCTCGCGGCCCTGCTCGGTCAGCTCGAAAAGCTTCTTGCTGCCGTCGGTTTCGCCGGTGGTGATCAGGCCTTCATCGTCCAGCAGCTGCAGGGTCGGGTAGACCGAGCCGGGGCTGGGCTTCCAGATTCCGTTGCTGCGCTCGGCGATCTGCTGGATCATCTCGTAGCCGTGCATCGGCCGCTCGGCCAGCAGCACCAGAATGGCCGCCCGCACGTCGCCGCGACGCCCGCGGCCGCGTCCCCGGCGCCACCCGCCACGCGGGCCGCCGAAGCCAGGGCCGAAACCGAAGCCTGGGCCGCCGAAGCCGGGGCCCCCGAAGCCTGGGCCGCCGGGGCCGCCTGGCCCGAAGCCGAGCGGCCCACCGTGTTCGCCGGCGTTTTCGCGGAGCTGCTCGAAGAATTCCCGACGGGCGTGCCGCCGCGCACCGTGCAAGGCGCGGCGCTGAGCGGGTCCGCCGGCTGCGAAGCCGAATCCGAAGCCCGGACGGCCGCCGAACGGTCCGCCGGGAGGGGTGAATGGTGTGTTCATGTTGGTAGTCCTTATGTCTGTTGGAGAGGGCGCCTCCTGCACCCCTCGATGCGTTACAGAGTATCACGATATATCGTGAACTAACGCGATGCAACGTTCTTGTGGGCCAGCGTGGGCTTCGTCGCAGTTTGCACCCCATGACCGCCGGGTAGGCCCTGAACGATGAACGGCGAGAACCCCCACCAGACCCTCGATGGCCCCGCCCGGCGCTCCACCGAGCCGGCGCAGGCCGAAGACGGCCGCGCTTCGACATGGCTGAACTGGGGCCTGGCGATCTGCACGGTTCCCGGTGCCGCGATCGTGATGCTGTTTGCCCTCGGCGCCGTGATGAGCACGGCGGCCTGCACCGAGCGCACGTGCCCCAACCTGGGCCGCGGCGGGATTGACTTCGGCGTCGCGTTCTACGGCGCGCCCGTCGTCGCGTTCCTTGTGATCGTGCTCTCGTTCTTCACCGCGAAACGTCGGCGCGGCATCGTCGTACCGCTGGCCGGGTGGGCGCTGTTGATCGCCGACGTCGCCGTCATGGCCGTGACGGTCGCCGGGTAGCAGCGGCTCCACCGAACGTGAAGTGGCTGCGAAAAAACGGCGGCGATTTCGCAGAAGATTCACGCTCGGCGAGCAGACGCCGGCCCCTTGCGGGCAAGACGGCATGGTCCGCCGCCAGCGTGGCACACAATGCCGGTCACCCGAGGGCGCTCAAAATCGCAGCCCCGGCCGCGAGGGCGCTGAAAATCGCGGCAAACCCGCCGAAATCCCGACATTTGAGGCCCCTCGCGGCGATAAGGCCCACCAGCAAACCCGCCCCGACGGTGCACACAAGGCCCGCCATCACGTCCGCGGACGCAAAGGCTCTAGTTCCGATAGGCCGGCAGGTTGTGGCCGAGCTCGGTGAACAACGCCTGGTTCAGGTTGAAGGCGATCTTCACCTCGTCGACCGCGCGATCGATCTCGTCGGCGTCGAGGGGCAGGCCGTCGAGCCGGGCGCGGTAGGCGTCCTTGTAGGGCTTGGGGCGCATCGGAAACTCGTAAAATGCCAGCCCGGCCCCGTCCAGGCCGAATGTGCGGTCCAGGATCTTGCCGATGGCCTGTCCCCCCGAGAGATCGCCCAGGTAGCGGGTGTAGTGGTGGGCCACCAGCGCTCCGCCCCACGCGGCGTCGGCGAGCCGGTCGCGGTAGGCCCGGGCGGCGGGGGAGTCGATGTCGCGTGCGGCCCCGGGCGCCCAGTGGTCGAGGTCGGCGTCGATGGCGGGCAGGCGCTCCAGGTCGGGGTCGTACACCGCGGCGACCAGCGGGTCGTCCCGACGGGCGCGCACCGCGGCCTCCAGCGCCTCGTAGACCACGCGCAGCCGCAGCAGGTAATCGGCATAGCCCCGTCGGTTCACGCGACCCGAAAGCAGCTCCGACACATATGGGGAGTGCTCCGCGGCGTCGTGCTCGGCAGCCGACCCCTCCTTCATCGCGACGGAAAACGGTCGCACTGCCTGGCTGGCGCTCACTGGCACGCTCTGCTCCTCTGACAATGTGTCAAAACGATACTGACAGTGTGTCAGAAACCTAGCACAGGTCCGCGCCGAGCGCACGCAGGACGAACTGTTCGATCGCCGGGACCGGCAGGTCGCGAGGCGCCAGGCAGGCATGGATCAGAGACATCGTCGCCGCTTCGTTCTCGACGGTGAACTGCCCCGTGGACACGCCGTCGGCCAGGATCTTGCGCAGCACGTCCTCGATGGCCACCACGTGCTCGCGGATGGCGTGCATGGTGTCCTGGGAGAGGGCGCCGTACAGCTGCGGGCCCAGGCCCATGTGAAACTGCTGGCCGGCGGTGAGCTGATGCCTGATGTAGATGGCCAACCGCTGTGCCGGGTCGTCGACGTCGGCCAGGTCGGCGCGCAGCCCGTCGAGGTAGCGACTCGTCTCGTGCGAGGCGAACGCGACGACCACCGCTTCCTTGTCGGCGAAGTGGTGGTAGATCGCGGTGCGTCCGATACCCGCCCGCGACGCGATTTGCGCCATCGAGATCGCGTCGAAGCTGTGCTCGGCCATCAGCGTCGCGAACGCCTCGAAGACCCGTCGCTGAACCTGCTCGCGGTGCTCCTCGACGGATGACGCGCTGATCTTGGGCACGTCGCGACTCTAACGCGGTGAACGCAAACGTCGAATGGTGCGATCCGCACAGTTTGCACAGGCTACCCTAACTCGGTGACGTTCCGGATGAAAGGCTGATGGCCCGTTGACCGCTGCTGAAGAGCCGATCTACCCACCGAGCGAATGGCAGGCTCCGGACCCAGGCCCGCCCATCGCCTCGGCGTCCCCGGCCCCGAGGGGTCGGTGGGCCTCCGGCCGGCTCAGTGTGGTCGGCGCACTGCGCGAAGATCCGCTCTGGCCCACCCGGCTGTCGGTGCCCACGATGCTCGGCGCCGCGCGCGGCTTCGGCCGTCCCGCGCCGCTACCGCCGGGGCCGAAGGGGCTGCCCGTCGTCGGCTCGTTTTTCGAACTACGCCGGGATCCGTTCGAGCTCATCAGCCGCGGCGCGGCCACCTACGGTGACATCTTCCGCATTCCGATGCCGTTCCTCGACATGGTCGCGGTGACGCATCCGGAGTTGCTGCACGAGTTCATGGACGACCCCGACGGCCGGTACAGCCGATACAGCCCCCTGGGCCCGCTGCTGGCCGTAATCGGGGCCAACAGCATCATGCTCGAAGGGCCGAAGCTGCGGGAACGCCGCAAGATGCTGATGCCGATGTTCACGCGCAGGCACCTCACGACGATGGCCGAGGTCTTCTGCAGCGAGTTCGACGAGCGGCTTGCCGGATGGTCGCAGTGGGCTGGGACGGGCCGGCCGGTGGACCTGCAGTACGAGATCTCCCTGACGACGCTGAAGGTGTACCTACGCACGTTGTTCTCCACGTCGATCGGCGAGCGGGAGCTGCGTCAGCTGGATGCGGACATGCGGGCGATCACCGGCCTGCTGGGCCTGACCACCTTGATGGTGCCGTTCCCGAATCTGCTTCCGCGCCAAGGGAGATCGAGCCTGCTGCCCGCGCTGGCGCGGATCTACCGGCTCGTCGGCCGCCTGGTCAAGGACCGCCGGGCGCACCCGCTACAGACGCCGGATTTCCTGGACACCCTGCTGGACGCCCGATACGAGGACGGATCGCCGATCTCGCGGGCCGACCTGGCGGCCGAGATCGTGGGCCTGCTCGGCGGCGCGTACGACCCGACGGGCGCGGCGCTGACCTGGACGGTCGCGCTGCTGTTGAAGAACCCCGACTCGCTGGCAAAGCTGTACGAGGAGATCGACGCGCTGGGCGGGGCGTTGCCCACGTTCGACGACGTGCCACGGCTCACCTGGGCCAAGGCGTGCTTCGACGAGGGCCAGCGCAAGCAGGGACACCCGTTCTTCCCGAGGTTCTGCATGACCGACAACGTGTTGGGCGGCTACCGGCTGCCGAAGTTCACTCTGGTCGGCGCGTCGATGTCGGTGGTGCACCGCGACCCGCGCTGGTGGCCGGACCCCGATCGGTACGATCCGAGCCGATTCACCGATCCCGACCAGTTGCGGGCCCGGCCGAGGCTTGCGTTCATGCCGTTCAGCTCCGGGCAGCACTTCTGCCTCGGCACCACCATGGCGTACATGGCGGCCCAGTTCTTCCTGACGATCCTGTTCCAGCGCTATCGGCTGGAGGCGCCCGACGGCTGGGTGCCGGAGCCCAAGTTCACGTTCTCGGTGACCGTCAACGATGGCCTGCCGGTGAAATTGTCTGCGGTGTAGGGGCTTACGAACTCCAGGCCCCGCCGGTCACTCTCGCCGCCGCCGCGGAGCGTGTGGACTTGTGCCCACCGTCGCGTGAAGGCGGGCAAAACGGCACATGCCTCCCAGCGGCGCCCGGAGCGGCGAGCGAATGCAACGCCACCCGCTACTTCGTCAGCCCCTTCTCGTACAGCTTGCCGAGCACGACGGCCCGCACGACTTCCCGCAACGACGCACCCCCGGCACGGCCCTCTTGCGACCACGCGACGAAGAACCCGATGACCTGGCGCCAATGCTTCGTACCGGCCTGCACCGGTGCGTCGTTGAGGATGCAGCGCGCATCGATCAGGTAGGGGCGGGGAGCCCCGATCGCCTCCTTGAAGGCTGCGCGGAAGTCGCGCAGGGTATCGACTCTGCGCGACGCCACCCCGACCGACGCCGCGTACTGGGCGAAGTTGATGTCCGGGATCGCCGACGCCCGATCCGGCCAGCCCATGATCTCGCTTTCGAACTTGATCGCGGCCAGCGCCAAGTTGTTGACGACGACGAACACCACCGGTACGTCGACACCGGCCGACGACTGAAGCTGGCTGAGCGTCACCGAAGTTCCGCCGTCGCCCGCGACGGCGACCGCCAACCGCTGCGACGGGCAGTTCCTGGCAACGGTAATCGCCGCCGGGACCGCGAAACCCATCGTGCCGAAGGACGCCGACCAGATGCTGCGCGTCATCGACGTGATGTAGCGGTACACCCACAGCGTGTTCACGCCGACGTCGGCGCAGACCGTCGAATTCCCGTCGAAGCGCGCGAGTTCCTCGTCGATCGCCTGGGTGAGGTGCGACGCGCGCAACGGGGACCGCTCGGCGCGCCTCGACCGACGCCGGCGCCGACGCTCTCGCCGCGGCGGCCGTTCGGCAACAGCCGAGACGCGCAGCGCCCCGACCATCGCCTCGAGCGTCGATACCGCGTCGCCCAGGACGCAGATGTCGCGGTCGCCGAGCCGCAGCATGGCGTTTGGGTCGATGTTCACCGCGATGGTCCGCCCGGCGGCCCCTAAGTCGAAGGCCGAACCGCGGTTTGACACGCCGACCAACAGCAGCACGTCGGCCCGGGCCACCTCGTGGAACGCGCGCAGATCACCCGAGCCGCCGACCCGGCCTCCCGCCCGCAGGCCCGGGTCCTCGACCACGGAGTCCCCGCCCATCGTCAGGTGCACCGAGCAGCGGAGCAGGCCTGACAGCTCGGCGAGCAGATCCGTGCAGCCCGCCGCGCCCCGACCCGCAATCACGGCCACCCGCTTGGCATCCCGCACCGCGGCGACGGCCTCGTGGAGCGCGGCCGGGTCGGCCGCGGGGGAACGCCATGATGTGGGTTCGGGGCTGCCACTGCGGGATTGGGCCCACTGCGCTCCCAGCGCATGGCTCAGCACTTGCAGGTGCACGATGCCGCCCCCCGGCGCCGCCGCGGCCGCGCACGCTCGCCGCACCGTGGCGGCGGCCGTCGCGGGGTCGTCGACCACGTACCGCGCGACGCTCACCGCGTCGAGGATCGGGCGCGCGTCCAGCGGCCAGTCCTGTGTCTCGACGGTCGTCACCAGGATCCGGGCGTGGTCCAGCGCCGCGTCGTAGATTCCGTTCAGCTGCAACAGAAGCGCGGAACCAGAGGCGGCCACGGAGCCCGCCGACGGGCTGCCCGACTTGCGCAGCGCCGAGGCGTTCATCGACGGCGCCTGGACGTTGGCGCTGCGCTGCGCGCCGCCGAATCCCGGCAGCAGCGACGCGCAGAAGTCGCTGATCTGCACCGGCGCAGCGAGATTGGCGTTCAGACACTCGGCCAGCGACCGCTCTCCGGGCAACGGATCGCGACAAACGGCTGCCGGTTCGCACGGCTCGGCGATGATGCTCGTGGGCAGCGAAAAGGCCTGCCCCAGTAGCGTCAACCCCGAGAGCCTGTCGGGCGTGTCCCGGCACCGCAATACGACATCGGCGCCGACGCAAGACAAAGTGGACAGCTCCGCGACGAATTGGCTCAGCTGGCTGAAGTCGGTGACCACCGCACAGCCCGAGTCGCCGGCCAGTGCGGCGCCGATGCCGAGCGGCAGCGCCGCGCCCGGGATGGCGGCTAGGCTCGAAAAGCCCTCGACGTCAACGAGATCGGTGAACACGTGCCGAGTGCCGGGCGACGCGGTGCCAGTTTCGGGCTCGGAGTCGAGCAGCGTGTGCAGCGTGGCCTCGACGTCGCAGATGATCTGCCTGATATAGGGCGTGAAACCGGCTGCGGCCCGGGCCGAGACGCGGCGGTCGGTGAGCTCGAGCAGGTTCGCGTGCCCGTGGACGCGCTGCCGGAGCAGGGGACTGCCGCGGCCGACCACCAGCACGTTGGCGGCGGGGATCGCGCCGGTGTCGCGCACGTCGTGCACCGGCGCACCGAATCGCGCCGAAAGCTCGCGGGCCAAAACAACGTATCTCTCGTCGGCGCAGGACAGCACCGTCGCCACGTCGTCGGAGTCCAGAAACTCCAGGACCGAACCGATCTCTTCCTTGCTGGGCAGCGTCGGAGCAGGCAACCGCGGCGCGAAGATCTCCGCGTCGTGCGCGCCGATCGGCGCGTAGAGCACGTCACCGGGAATCGCGACGTGGCACGCGGTGGATTCGTGCAGCGCCGTCACACAAGAGCGGGCGAATCGCTGAAACTGGCTGGTGGCGTTGATCTGAACGGACGAGGAGGTGCAGGACCGAAAAAGCGCCTCGGAGTCGATCTCCTGGAAGGAGTCCCGGCCGACGCTGGCCACCGGGACCTGACCACTGATCGCAAGCAACGGCACCCGCCCGAGGAATGCCTCGTAGGCTCCGGCCACCAGATTGGTGGCCCCGGGGCCCGCCGTCCCGAAACACACCCCCAATCGGCCGGATGTCTTCGCGTACCCCACCGCCATCAGCGCGGCCGCCGTCTCGTGGCGGGTGCCGACGACCCGTATCTCGCTGCGCTTGCTCGCGGCGTGGACCAACGAGTTCACCGACTCCGCCGGCATGCCGAAGATGTATTCGACACCCAGCCTGATCAGGTAGTCGATCAACTGGTCGGCAAAGCGCTGCCGCCCAACAGCATTCGAAAACAGGTAGCGATTATGCATGGACACGGATGTAGCTGGTCAACGCCGCCGTCACGGCGTCCACGGAAGCGGCCGACTGAACCGTGATGCGCACACCGATACCGGGATACTCCCGTAACAGGATGCCCGCGTTCAGCGCGTGCAGGAACAGCGCGTGCGGATCCTCGACGGGCAGCCAGACGAAGTTGCCCTGCGACCCGGGCGTGGCGAGCATGTCATGCCGAACCAGGAATGCCTCCAACCTTTTCCGGTTCTCGACGACACGGGCTACCCGCTCGCGCAGCGGGCGGTCCTGCCGCAGCGACTCGGCCGCGGCGGCGATCGCGAAGGAGTTCACCGCGTACGTCGGGACGGCGGACCGGACCCGTGCGGCCTGCGCCGCGCTGCTGAAAATTCCATAGCCGATCCGCAGGCCTGCCAGTCCGTAGGCCTTGGAGAAGCTGCGCAGCACGGCCACCCGGTCGAGGCTCACGATGCGGCGCACGGCGTCGTCGGGCAGGGTTTCGTCGAACTCCGCGTACGCCTGATCCACCACCAGCAGAGCCGATTTCGGCAGCTCCCCGCGCAGCCGGACGAGCTCGTCGACGCCGACGGCGGCGCCGCTCGGGTTGTGCGGCGTGGCGACGATCACCAGCCGCGTGGAGGCATCCACCCGCGACAGGATGCTGTCCAGTGACTGGCTGCCCGGAGGGCTGCTGGCGGCCCCGACGGCAATGCCGCCTGCCCGCGACACCAGGACCGCGTACTCGTCGAACGTCGGGGTGCCAAAGACCGTCGATCCGCGGTGCGAGTCCGCGTGCAACACGGCGTCCAGAACGCCGACGCTGCCCGGGCCGATGACGACCTGCTCGCGGGCAATGTCGTGCAACGCGCCGATCTGTCCGGCCAGCGCGGCGACGCAGCGGTCCTCGGGGTAGCGGTAAAGGGTGTCGGCACGCGACTCGAAGACCTTGCGCACCTCGGGGAGCGGATCGAAATGCAGTTCGTTGCGCGACAGGTCGAACTCCACGCGCGGGCGGCTTGGGGTTGCGGTATTGCCGTGCATGGAAATTCGCTTAACTCTCACGGCGCTTCGAAATCCTCTGCCCGTCTGGTGTCCAGGCCGAGGCGGTCAGTGAGCAGCATGATGGCGAAGCCGAGGATGACGACGGTGACCGACACCGCCGAAATCCGCTCGATCAGAATGAGGGTCGACAGGTACCCGACCGAGACGAACATGTCGTCGCGCAACATGTCGTTCGACGATTTCTGGTCGACGGTGTGGACCAGGCGCCACGCTTGAAAACACGCCACTGGCAACCAAATCAGGCCGATCAGGTACTTCGGCCCGATGAAGCCGAAGGCCACCGGAATCACGATGGCCGCGTACACCAGCACGGTGGCTATGGCGGCGATCATCGCGGCGCGGCGCCGGGTGGCGCTCAACGTCGCCGACGTCGTCACATGCACCCGCTTGTCGCCCTCGTAGTCCGGCACGTTCTTGGTCAGGCCCTTGGCGCAGAACCAGACGAACAGGTAGAAGGCGAGCGCGCAGTACTCCTTACTGGTCAGCACGTGCAGCTTCAGGTCGGAGGCCAGCACCGCGCTCACATAGGGGTAGGCCACCGCGTTGGCGAAGTAGAGGATCCCGATGCGGGCCCGGGCCTTCATTCGCAGGGGACGGAACGAATACTGTTGGCAACCAATCAAAGCCAGGAACGTCAAGCCGGCGAAATACGGGTTGACCAGCAGCGAGAGCAGGAGGATACCCGCGGTCAGGACGTGGGTGTCGCGCAGCAGGCGGTCCCTGCCGTAGCGACTGAGGTCGTAGACCCGCGTCGGAATGTTCTCGTTGTCCTCCTCCACGTCGGTGTACATGTTGTAGAGGTTCGCGATGACGGCGATGTGATACGACACCACCATCCCCACCACCAGGCCCACCGGCGAGACGCCACCGGCGACCATGCTGGCGAGGTAGAAGCCCAGCATGCCCGGAATGGCGGTGCGCGGCCGCGAGAACGCGATGAATTGCCCGAGCCGCCAGCTCGGCGGCGCGGCAATGCCGGGGGAGCTTCGAACCCACAGCAGCCGTTGCCCGGTCGGCATCTGCAGGAAGCCGGCGAGCGTATCGGGGTGCGCGCCGGCGGGGGCGGCGAGTTGGCGTTCTTCCATGGCTACTCCACTTCCAGCGCGTCCACGATCGTCGACTTCGCGGCACGAGACGCGGGAAGCAATGCGCCGCTCCAGCACAGGATCACCGCGACGACGACGGTGATTAAGTCCAGCGGCGAGAACGCAAACCGCACGTTCATCGCCGTGACCGAGCTCATGATCAGGGTGCCGAGGCGGTGCACCACCACGGCGGTCGCCATCCCGAGAGCGCCGCCCAATAGCGCGATGCTGCTCGACTCGACCAGGATGGTCTTGGTGATGTAGCGCCGCGACGCGCCCATGGCGCGCAGCACGCCGATCTCCCGCCTGCGCTCGATCACCGAGATCATGAAGGCGTTGAACAGCGCCATCGCCGCCAACAGCGCCACGATCCACTGCACGAACACCGCCAGCGAGCCGATCTGCGCTACCGCACCCTTGCCCGAGTCAACCGCGTCCTGCCCGCTGAATGCGTACAAATCCTTTGCGGCGGCGATCTTCTCGACCTGTCTGAGGACGGCGGGCGCATCCTTGGAGTTGTCCGCATGGATCTCCAGATAGGTGGCGCCATCCCGTTGGAACCAGGTCTTCATGTGGGCCAATGACATTGCGATCATCCCGCGCTCGGTGGTCAGGTAATCGACCACTCCGAGGACTTGTACGGTCTGTTCGCCGGACGGGGTGTTCAGCGTGAGCCTGTCGCCGACCCCGCGATGGAGGTGGCGCGAAAGCTGGCGGGAGACAACGACGCCGTCACCGGCCTCGACGCTGGCGCGCACGGACGGTTCCATCGCGGAGAAGGCGGGCGTCACCGTGCCGGGGCCCCCGCCCACTACCAGGATGCGGTCGCTACCGACGTTGACGTACGCGTACTGCACGGGGATGACGGATGCGACGCCGGGGATCGTCCGGACTTCGTCATAC
Organism: Mycobacterium sp. NGS68; assembly: GCF_059812195.1. Lineage (NCBI taxonomy): Bacteria > Bacillati > Actinomycetota > Actinomycetes > Mycobacteriales > Mycobacteriaceae > Mycobacterium > Mycobacterium sp. NGS68. The sequence continues at coordinate 164,832 of NZ_JCALCE010000013.1, forward strand.
ACCCCGGCCGGCAGCAACGGCCGCACCGGGACAACGTCTTTGGCCGCCGAGGCCAGGTACACATCCGCCTTCGCCAGCGGGGTGAAGAAGCTGCCGGTGGAATTGACCACGTCGGTCAGCACGCCGCTGGTCACGCTGCCCAACGCCACCGCGATCGTCACGATCATCAGGCTTGCCCACGTCCGCTTGCTGGATGCGGTCATCGTGGAGCGACTGACCTGACCGCTGGGTCCCATGAGCGCAGCGATCCGGCTGCTGGCCAGCACCAGCAGCGGGCCGAACGCCCAGCACAGCACGAGGACACCGATCAGCACCAAAACGCCGCCGGCGAAGGTCCTTTCGTCATGCAGCCGGATCGCGATGAAGAATGCCGCGACCGTCAAGGCCGTCCCGACGACGACCCCCACCCAGTGCGGCCGGGTGCGGTCGTCGCCCAGGCTTTCCAACTCGACGGGCCGCATCGCGGCGATGGGCGACGCCCTGAACACCGTCATGGCGGGCCACGCGGCGCCCAACACGCACGCGACGACGCCCAACCCGACGACGACCCCGATTGCGTTGGCGGGGAAGAAGAAGTCGGGCTTGACGTCCACCGACTGCAGCATCAGCGGCGGCAGTCGCTTGATCGCCGCGAAGCTCAGCGCCGCGCCCAGGGGGGCGCCCAGGCAGCCGCCGAAGAACCCCAGGATCGCCACCTCGAACAGCAGATCCCTGGCCAGCTGCCCGCGCCGCGCGCCCAGGGCGCGCAGGGTGGCGATCATCGGCCGGCGTTGCACCACAGCCATATTCATGGTGTTGAAGACGATGAACACCGCCACCACCAGGGCGATGGAACCGACCAGCAGCAACGTGTCGCGGGTCAGGGACATGGAATTGTCGGTCTGGGCGACCCGGAACTGTGGTTCGGCGACCACCGCCCGATGGTCCACGACCCGCACCAGTTCGGCGCTCAGTTGTGCAAGATCGGCACCGGGCGCGGCCACGATGAACACCGAGCTCACGCTGCCGGGCCGCCCTAACAGCTGCTGCGCCACCGGAAGCGGGACGATCAGATAGTCACCCGCGTTGTACTTTTCGGCGAGAGTCCCCTTGGGCACGAACACCACGTTGACGCGCGCGCCGTTGACGTCGACCGAACCACCCGCCGCGGTCCCGAGGCCGGGCCCGGCGATCGCGCCATCGGCGAGCGATCCGTGGGACTTGTCGCCTTCGGCCTGCTGCACGAGCTCGTTGCCGACCCGGTTGTTCAGCACGCGAATGTTGGGGCTGACCCCCAGAAGCGTTGTGCCGGAACGGGGAGCGTTGAGGGTCGCTTTCACGATGGGCTCCGCGGCGGCCACGCCGGATACCCCGCGGAGCTGGTCCACCAGTGACCCGGGCATGCCGCTGTCCGCGGCGCCGGTGACCTCGAAAGCGGCCCTGCCGTAGAGGTCTTCGGACATCGTCGCAACCGATTTCGTCAGCGAGCTGTAGATGCCCGCGATCGCCACCAGCAGCGCGCTCGCGATCATCACCGCCACCACGCAGCTCAACGAGCGCTTCCAGTGCGCGAGCGCATACCGGAGGTTGAGCAGCTTGAAGCGGACGGCCGCCGACGCGTTCATGCGTGTTCGACGACCTTGCCGTCACGCATCACGATTTCGCGATCGGCCGCGGCCGCGATCGCCGGGTCGTGGGTGACCATGATCACGGAGCATTCGCCGTCGTCGGCGATCCTGCGCAGCAGCGCGAGGATGTTCTTGCCGGACTCGGAGTCCAGGTTCCCGGTCGGTTCGTCGGCCAGGACCACGCCCGGCTTCATGATCAGCGAGCGGGCGATGGCGACCCGCTGCATCTGCCCACCGGAAAGCTGCGACGGCTTGTGGTCGATCCGGTCGCCCAGGCCGACCATTTCCAGCAGCTCACACGCGTCCTTGCGGGCGGACTTGATCGACGTCCCGTCGAGAACCCGGGGCATGGCGACGTTCTCCCAGGCGGTCAGCGTCGGCAACAGGTTGAAGAACTGGAAAATGAACGACACCTTGCGGCGGCGGTAGTCGGATTGCTCGTCGTCGTTCTTCTGCGACAGCTCTTCCCCGTCGACCGTGATGGAACCGTGGTCCGGCCGGTCGATCCCGCCGATGAGATGCAGCAGGGTGCTCTTGCCCGAGCCCGACGCGCCCGTGATGGCCACCAGCTTCTCGCTGCCGAGGGTCAGGGTCACGTCGTCGACCGCTTTGACCAGCTCCTGGCCCCGCCGGTACGTCCTGCTCACCCCGTTGATCTCGATCAGCATCCGGCGCTCCCGTGTATCTGCGGCTGTTGGGCGCCGGCGGCCTCGCGCGGCGGCACCCACTGCTGCAACCGTGTGGTCCGGCGGTTGAAGATTCGATTCGGCGCCAGGGTCATCCCGGCCTGGCGCAGGCCGACCAGAAGCGGATTTCTCCACTGCGCCGCGATGCCGATGCTGTGTGACTCCCGCGCGATGCGCTGAGTGCGGCGGCGGCGCAGCCGGTCGTATTGCCGCAGCGCCGCGCTCAGCTCCTGCGGACCAGAGGCGGGCCGCGCCGTCAACAGGCCGCACAGCACGGCCGCGTCCTCGAGCGCCTGGTTGGCGCCCTGGCCGAGGTTCGGCGACATCGCGTGCGCGGCGTCGCCGATCAACACCGTGTTGCCGTGCACATACGAGTCGAGGGGCCCCTCGAGCTCCTCGCTGTGGGTGTAGTGCACGGCGTCGGGTTCGGTCGCGTCGATCAGCTCGGCGATGGGCTCGTGCCACGAACCGAACCGCGCGCGGATCTCGTCGAGGGCCCGCGCTCCCGTCTCGCAGCGGGCTTCCGCCACGACGCCGAACCAGTACACCCGTCCGTCTTTGAGCGGGACGAGGCCGAAACGCTCTCCGGCGCCCCAGGTCTCGCCGCCGGCGTCGACCGCCACCGGCCGCGACGTCAGGGCGCGCCACACGCCGTAGCCGCTGTGCCGGATCGGACGATCCTGCGGCAAGCTCGTCCGGACCCGGCTGCGGATGCCGTCGGCGCCGATGATCAGGTCGGCGCCGTCGATGGGGTCGCCGTCCTCGGTGTGGACGGTCCCGCCGCGCACCGCGGTCACCCGGCATCCCGACCGCACGGTGCCGGGGGTCAGCGAGTCCACCAGCACCGCGTGCAGTTCGGTGCGGTCCACGGCGCGCAGCTGTGCATACGTCGCCGGGGCGAACGTCACCAGGAAGCGGCCGTCCGGTCTGCGCAAACCCGACTTCGTGTAGGGCGGGGCGTCGGCGCAGATTGCCCGGACGCCCGCGCCCAACCCGAGCGCGTCCAAGGCCCGGAATCCGTTGCCGAAGATCGACAGCCCGGCCCGGGGCGGCCGCGGATCCGGCGACCGCTCCAATACGAGCGTCTCCCACCCGGCCCGCTGCAGTCCGCTTGCGACCGCGAGCCCGGCAATTCCCCCACCAGCGACGACAGCTTTCATGCGTGTTGCGCGCCGTCGGGGCCGTCATCGGTGGCTGCGTCTGGGTCTGTCTCGAAGGCCCAGGTTTGCGGCAACATCGGTGCCCGCGGCGCCTCGTCGAACTGGCCGCCGTGCAGGTGGGTGAGCCCCTTGGCGGATGTGGTGGCCGTCTTCGGAACGGTCCCGGCGAACCCGAGTGGTCCCGAACCGGATCGGGAGCTGAGGGTGTCCTCGGGCGACTCGGGCGGCACGGTGACGTCGGCAGTCAGGTATTCGAACTGGTACTTGTGGCCGCGCTGGCGCAGCCGCGCCTTCCGTTTGGTGCGCAGCGCCGCACTGTCGGCCGGCACTTTGGCGGCCGGGGCCACCGCGCCCGCGCCGACCGCGGCCTGCGCACGGACCCGCGACGTCGGGGTGAACCCTTCGCCGTCGGGACCGCCGCCGATCGCGTAGAAGACCTGTGCGGCGCCCGCCGCGGGCGCCGAGGGCGCGGGCGCCGTCGTCGAGGTGGGCGTCGCCGTCGCCGGGGAGGCGGGCGCCCCGCCCGCGCCCGCGCCGGCCAGCGTGACCTGCGGGGTCACGGCCATTGCCGGGCCGCCGGACTCGATCGGGCTCACGGTCTCGACCAGCGGGATCGCCTCTTCGGCCGTGGTGACGCAGGCGAGGCCGGCGAGTCCGACGGCGCCGATCGGGGCGAAGACCGGCGCGAACGCGGGCATGAACGGGCCGAAGTAGATGAGCGGGTCGATGATCGAGTACGCGAGGATGCTGAAGACCTGCGTGGACATGAAGGACAGCAGTGAGTCCAGCGCCTGCACGACGTAGTCGCCGAGGGGCCCCGACAGGTACTCGGCGGCCAGATCGCGCATCAACGTGACGAGAGACTCCAGCGCCTTGATGATCAGTTCGGCTGGGTCTCCCGATACGGCGCCGTCGTCATCGTCGGCCGCCGCAGTGGCTTGGACCTCTGAGGTCTTGACGATCTGCGGCGCGGTCGAGGTCGTCGGGATCGTGGCCACGCTTTCCTCGGCGAGCGCCTGGTAGGTGCTCATCGTGGTCGCGGCCTGGATCCACATGCGCACGTAGTCGGCCTCGTTGAGGGCGATGGGGATGGTGTTGAGGCCGAAGAAGTTGGTGGCCACCAACACACCGTGGACGGTGTGGTTGGTGGCCAGTTCGGCCATGGTCGGCATGCTCGCCAGCGCCACGGAATACCCGGCGGCGGCGGTTTGATGCCCGGCCGCGGCCGCGCTGGCCTTCGTGCCGGCCTCCAGGAGCCAGGCCAGATACGGCTGATGGGCCGCCGCGAACAGAGCGGCGGTGGGCCCCTCCCATGTGGCCCCTTCGACACCGGCCACCAGTGCGCTGAGTTCGGCCGCGAGCTGAGCGTATTCGGCGGCCAGGCCCTGCCAGGCCCCCGCGGCGGCAAACAGCGGGCCGGGCCCGGGGCCGGCCCCCAACAGCGTCGAATGCACCTCGGGGGGAAGCGCGTGCCACAGCGGGGCGATCATGCTCGATCGCTTTTTTGGCGCACGAGGGCACCACGAATGGGGTCCGCCATCGAACCGGGGCTCCTTTGAGGGGGTAGGTTAGCCTCGCCAAGGTTACATTAGGCTTACCTAAATCCGCGGCAAAATTGAAAATGCCGTCAATGGGCCCAGCAAAGTCGGCCGGTGGGTGGTCAGCGCGGCGGCGCGAACCCGTCGAAGTCCGGGGCCTGCTGCGTTTCCGGGGCGGGTTGAGGCGCCGCGGGCGGCTGCCAGGGCGGTCCCGGCTGCGGAGCCATCTGGTTCATCGGGGGCGTCTGGTTCGGCTGGGGCCATGGCGCGGGCGAGGCGGACGGCGCCGGTTGCAGCCGCGCCAGTTCGCGGCGGTGCCGTTCGGCGAGCACTGCCGCCAGCACCAGCGCCGGCGGGGCGCCGGGCGGGGGTGGGGGGGCAATGTGGGCAACCACGTCACCGGCGATTCGGTAGGCCATCTCGTCGCGCAGCCTGGGATCCAGCTGCGCCGCCCGGGAGAGAAATTGGCGCGCGAGCTCGGCCTGGCCGGGCGTCAGTCCGGAGAGCTGCAGCGACGACGCCCACCACGCCAGCTGCGGCGGCATCATCGGCGGCGGCCCCAGCCGTGGGCCCCGTTCGCTGACGACGATGGTGCCCGCGAAGATGTCGCCGATGCGCTTGGCCTTCGGTGAGAGCAGGCTGCAGATCACGGCGGGGCTGCCGCCCAGGCCCCAGATCTCCACCACCGACGCGAGCGCCCGGAACAGGGCCTGGCGGAACCGCTCCGGGCCGCCGTCGTCGGAGACCACGCGCAGCCCCATCGCCATCTTGCCCAGCGACCGGCCCCGCGTCGCCGTCTCCATCGCCACGGGATAGCCGACCATCACCAGCACGATGAAGATGATCAGGATGCCGCCGCTGAGCGCCTTGTCGAACTGAAGCAGGGTGGCTGCCCACAGGAACGCGCCGATCACCAGGCCGACGAACATCAGCGTCAGGTCGATCAGGGCGCTCACGGCCCGCACCGGCAGCTGCGCGATCTGCACGTCGAGCACCACGGCGTCGCCGGTCACCACCTCCGACATAACACGGAACGGTACAGGTTTCGCCCGACCACCCTCCGGCTCCCGAGCCATTAGGCTGCGCAGGGTGGATGTCGATGCGTTCGTGCAGACCCATCGCGGCACCTGGGACCGACTCGACCAGTTGATCAAGAGACGCCGGTCGCTGAACGGCGCCGAAGTCGACGAGCTCGTCGAGCTCTACCAGCGGGTCTCCACCCACCTGTCGATGCTGCGGTCCGCATCGTCGGATTCACTGCTGGTGGGCCGGCTGTCCAGCCTGGTCGCGCGTGCCCGCGCCGCGGTGACCGGCGCGCACGCGCCGCTGAGCAGGACGTTCACCCGCTTCTGGACGGTGTCGTTCCCCGTGGTCGCCTACCGCGGGTGGCGCTGGTGGCTGGCGACGGCGGCGGCGTTCTTCGCCGTGGTCGTGGTCATCGCGTGCTGGGTGGCCGGCAATCCCGAGGTGCAGGCCGCCGTCGGGACACCGACGGAAATCGACGAATTGGTCAACCACGACGTCCAGTCGTATTACAGCGAGCACCCCGCCGCCGCGTTCGCGCTGAAGGTCTGGGTGAACAACTCCTGGGTGGCGGCCAAGTGCATCGCGATGTCGGTGGTCCTGGGCCTGCCGATCCCGTACGTGCTGTTGTCGAACGCCGCCAACGTGGGCGTGATCGCCGGGCTGATGTTCTCGGCGGGCAAGGGTGGCCTGCTGCTGGGCCTGCTCGCCCCGCACGGGCTGCTCGAGCTCACCGCGGTGTTCCTGGCCGCCGCGACCGGCATGCGGCTGGGGTGGTCGGTGATAGCGCCGGGTGACCGGCCGCGCGGGCAGGTGCTCGCCGAACAGGGCCGGGGCGTGGTTTCGGTCGCGGTGGGACTGGTCGGCGTCCTGCTGGTGGCGGGTCTGCTCGAGGCGTTGGTGACGCCGGCGCCGTTTCCGACGTTCGTCCGGGTCGGAATCGGAGTCATCGTCGAGGTCGCGTTCCTGTCGTACGTGGTGTACTTCGGTCGTCGCGGGGTGCGGGCCGGCGAGACCGGCGACATCGACGACGCACCCGACCTGGTCCCGACGCGCTAAACCCGCTAAAGCCGCCCCGTCGCCTTCATCGCCAGATACCGGTCGGCGAGCGCCGGGGCTATCTCGGTGGGCGGCGCATCGACGACCTCGACGCCGCTGCGGCGCAGGCGCGATGCAATGGCCCGACGATCGTTGCGGGATCGCTCGGCCGCCGCCGCGTCGTACACCGCGGCCGGATCCGAACGCCCGGCGGCCATTTCGTCGACGCGCGGGTCGGCGACCGCGGCGATCAGCACGTGGTGTTTGGACGACAGCTGCGGCAGCACCGGCAGCAGGCCCTCGTCGAGGGCGGTCGCGTTGAGATCGGTCAGCAGCACCACCAGCGACCTGCGACGGGTGCGCCGCAAAATCGCGGCCACCATTGCGCGCCAATCGGACTCGACAAGCGTCGGCTGCAGCGGCGCCATCGCGTTGACGATTTGGGCCAGCACTTCGGTGCGCGACGCGCCGAACACGCCCGCCCGGGTCAGCCGGTCGTGGGCCAGGAAGTCGACGTTGTCGCCGGCCCGCGACGCCAGCGCGGCCAGCAGCAACGCGGCGTCCATCGACCAGTCCAGCCGCGGCCATCCCGCGGGGTCCGCGGCGGTGGGGTCGACGCCGACGCGGCCCGCCGCCATCCGTCCGGTGTCGACCACCAGGATGACCCGCCGGTCGCGCTCGGGACGCCAGGTGCGGACCATCACGTCGGACCGGCGGGCGGTCGCGCGCCAGTCGATCGACCGCACGTCGTCGCCCACGACATATTCACGCAGCGAGTCGAATTCGGTGCCCTGCCCGCGGATCAGCGTCGGCAGCAACCCGTCGATCTCCTGCAGCTTGGCCAGCCGCGACGGCAGGTGCTTGCGGGACAGGAACGGCGGCAGCACGCGCACCTGGCCGGGCACCGCCTGGGAACCCTGCCGGCCCGCCAGCCCCAGCGGCCCGATCGATCGGGCGGTGACCGCGGCCGCGCGCTGGTCTCCGCGGCGGACCGGCCGCAGCATGGTCTGCACGTTCTCGCGCTGCCCGCCGGCGATGTCGAGATTGTGCACGCGCGGCTCCGCGCAGGTACTGGGCGGCCAGGCGTCGCGAATCCGGCCGCGGAACCGGCGCCGGCCGTCGTTGTGGATCAGCAGCCCCGCGGCGACCGGTTGTGCCAGCCGCACCGAGCTGTCCGGCGTCCGCGTGTAGCGCAGCCGCCGGGTGCTGGCCGCCAGGGCGACATCGACAGCCACGAGGATGACCAGTGCTAGCAGTAGCACCCCGAAAGTCTTTGCCGGCCAGGGTGACAGCACGATCGGCAGGACGAAGATCAGCGCTACCAGGCCGGCGCGCCCGGTCAGGATCACTAGCGGGGCACCGGAACCGACGCCAGGATCCCGTCGAGCACGCCGTCGGGCGAGGCGCCTTCCAGTTCGGCCTCGGGGCGCAACATCACCCGGTGGCGCAGGGTCGGCCGGGCCATCGCCTTCACGTCGTCGGGGGTGACGTAGTTGCGTCCGGACAGCCACGCCCAGGAGCGCGCCGTTCCGAGCAGAGCGGTCGCCCCGCGCGGCGAGACACCCAGTTGCAGCGCGGGGGAGGAGCGGGTGGCGCCGACGATGTCGACGATGTAGCCCAGCACCTCGTCGGCGATCAGCACCTGACGCACGGCCTCGCGCCCGGCGGCCAGTTCGGCCGGACCGGCGACCGGCCGGATGGCGGACAGGTCGCGCGGGTCGAAGCCGTGCGCGTGCCGACCGAGGATGGCGATCTCGGCGTCGCGGGGTGGCAGCGTGACGTTCAGCTTCAGCAGGAAGCGGTCGAGTTGGGCCTCGGGCAACTGGTAGGTGCCCTCGTACTCGATCGGGTTCTGCGTGGCGGCGACGATGAACGGGTCGGGCAGCGGCTTGGGCTCGCCGTCGACGCTGACCTGACGCTCCTCCATCGCCTCGAGCAGGGAAGCCTGTGTCTTCGGGGGTGTGCGGTTGATCTCGTCGGCCAGCAGCAGGTTGGTGAACACCGGACCGGGCCGGAACGTGAAGGCGGCGGTGTGGGTGTCGTACACGAGCGAACCGGTGACGTCGCCGGGCATCAGGTCGGGGGTGAACTGCACCCGCTTGAACTGCAGCTGCAAGGCCGCCGACAGCGATCGGACCAGCAGCGTCTTGGCCACTCCCGGAACGCCTTCCAGCAGCACATGGCCGCGGCACAGCAACGCGATGACCAGGCCGCTGATCACCCCCTCCTGCCCGACGACGGCCTTGCCGATCTCGGTGCGCAGCGTCAGCAGGGCCTCCCGCGCGGATTCGGCGGTCGGGCTATGCGTGGCCGGGGCCTGCGGCGTGGATGGGGTCTGCGTCACGAGTGTGTGACCTGCCTTTCGATCTCGTCGAGCGCACGGGCAAGTTGTAACAGGTCGTTGTCGGTGGCCGGGACCGGGCCGAACAGTTGGTAGGAAACGAATCCCGCGTCGGCGCCGCTGCGGCTGGCGACGGCCGTCACCACCGCGGGCGGCGACGCACCAGTTCCCAGGCCGAGTCGGGGCAGCAGGCGTTGCAGGGTCGCGGTGCGCAGCGCCTCGGCGGCGCGGTCCCGCGCCCGTCGCGACCGGTACAGCCGCCCGCGGCCTTCGACGGTCTCCGAAGCCCGTACGACGACGGGTAGTTCCTCGGCCACCAGCGGGCCGATCCGCCGACCCTTCCACAGTGCCACCACCAACACGACGAGACACAGCTGCCAGACCAGCCAGTTCACGTTCTCCGGAATGAGGTCGGAAAGCGATGTGGCGGCTGGGTTTTCACCCTCGACGTGGTCCGGCGCATACCAGATCAGCCGGGGCCGCTCGCCGGCGAGATTCATCGCCAGCGCGGCGTTACCCTGCTGCAGCAGGCCGTCGTTGGTCATGAAGTCCGAACTGCCCACCACGGTGACGGTGCGGCCGTCGGCGCGGAACCGGACCAGTGTCCCGTTGTAGCAACGCATTACGTCGCGGCCGTCTTTGAACCCGTAAGTGTCGGCGGAACCGAATCGCACCGGCCCGGCCCGGACCGCCGCCCGCAGAGTGCAATCCGGTTCGCTGTTGAGTTGGCTGCCACCGGTGATGCGAAGGCCGGACGCCAACGCCTCTCGGGTACGCGAGGTCGGTTCCACGAGCAGCAAATCGCCGGGGACCCGGGCCAGTCGGTCCAGGATCGTCCGGTCGGCCAGGTACTGGCTCTGCGCGATCAGAATCTGCGTGTCGCGGCGGGCGGCCCGTTCGACGTCGGCGACGTTGCCGGCCACCACCACGTCGACGCCGCCGTCGCGCAGCAGCGTCACCAGCGCGTGGGCACCGCTGGGCGTGGTCGCTTCCGGATCCATCCGGCCGCCGGGCCGGGGAGCGGTCAGGTAGGCGCCGATTGCGGCCACCAGGGCGAACAGCACCAGCATCAGCAGCGGCCCCCGCCACGATCGCCAGCGCCGCGCCGGCGCACGGGTGGCGTCGTCGGAGCGCGCCGGTCCCGTCATCGGACGTGCGCCCATGAGTCGGACGGCGCGGCGTGCGCGCCCGCCGTCGGGGCGCCGGTCGGTCGCGACCGCAGATGGTCGTCGAGGTCGGCGATCATCTGGTAGGCGGCCTGTGTCCCGGGTCGCTCGCCATAGGTGACGTCGTTGAATGCCGTTGCCGCTTGTGTCAATTCGTCCACAAGGTGCGGCAGTGCGACCCCGGCGTCGACGGCCAGCTCGTTGGCGGTGCGCCCGGGTGTCGGGTTGAGCACACCGGTTTCCTCGAGCTCGCGGGCGACCGCGCGCAGCCGGTGCCGAATGGCCGCGGCCCAATTGCCTTCCGCCGCATAGGCTTGCGCGGTGGCCCGATGTTGGGCCGCGGTGAGCTGGGTGGCCTCGAACAGCTGGGAGTCCTTGCCGCGCCTAGTTCGCAGCGTGTTGCGCGCGATATGGATCGCGACCAGGACGACGACCACCAGCACGGTGAGCAGCAGGGCGGCGGTGAACCACCCGCCCGGGATGTGCGAGGTCTTCTCCAAGAGCCGGTACAGGGTTTCGTTCAGCCAGCGGTCCAGTTTTTCCGCGATCGAAGAGGAGTGGGAATAGATCGGCTTGTTTAGTTCGTCCTGGGCGAGCCGATGCGCGCCATCACGGTCGATGTCGATGGAAGGCACTGTCAGTTGGTCCTCACACCGGCCGGGTCAGCCAGAGATGGTCGGTGGACTCCGCAGGGGAGGGCCCGGCCGCGGCGCCGGTCTGCAGCACCAGGTCGAACGCCTCCGACCGGATTCGGCGGTCGGTGTAGAGCAGCACGACGACCCCGGCGCTGAATGGCGACGTGAGGATCTGGCCCAGCGCCTTCCCGATGGACGCGATGGTGGTACTGAGGATCAGCCCGCCGGTGGACGTCGTGCCGACCATCACCTGCCCGATGCTGAACGGCATCCCTACCGCGGAGGCGACGATGCTCGTCACCACCGCGGCCAGCAGCCAGATGCCGAACACCCGCCAGAAGCTGTTGCGGACCAGTCTGAAGGACCTGCTGATGGCCTCGAAGACAGGCAGCCGCTCGAGCACGATCAACACCGGCGCGAACAACAGATTCATGTACAGGTAGAGCATCGCGGCTATCGCGGCGAGTACCAACGGGAAGGCCGCCAGGACGGTGAGACCACCGCCGCCTGCCGCAGCGATGCCGCCGATGATCACCGCCACCAGCCCGACGATGACCACGACACCGGCGATTTCCAGCAGGGACAGACCGATCAGCGCCAGCAGCCGGCCGCGAATCCTGCGCCACGCTTCGCCGATGGTGATCGGTGACCCGAACACCGCCCGGCCGATGATGACCGTGAGCATCCCGGACAGCAGAATGCCGCCGAGCCAGGCGACGAGCACACCGGCGCCCATGCCCAGCATCATGCCGACGGCCTTGGCCGCCGACGCCTCGGAGTCCGGGTCGGAGTTCAGGGAGCCCGCGGTAAGCGGCGCCAGCGTGACGATGTAGGTGAAGATCTGCATGACCAGCACCACCGCCGCGGTCAGCCCGAGCGTCGTCTTCGGATTGGCGCGGATATAGCCGACCGCGCCGTTGAAGATGTCGCTGAGGCCCAAGGGTCGCAGTGGAATGATGCCGGGCTTGAAAACGCCGGGGTACAGCGGCTGGGCATAACCCGGCGGGGCGCCATAACCCGGCGGGGGGCCGAAGCCGGGCGGCGGGGGACCATAGCCCGGCGGGGGACCGTAGCCCGGCGGGGGACCGTAGCCCGGAGGCGGTCCGTAGCTGGGCGGGGGGTTATAGGCCGGGCCACCATAGGCCGGCGGCGCATAGGTTGGCGGCGCATAGGCCGGCGGCGGGGCGCCGTAGGCCGGCGGCGGGGCGCCGTAGGTCGGCGGCGGCCCGTAACCAGGCGGCGGCCCGTAACCAGGCGGCGGCCCGTAGGCGGGCGGCGGCGTGCTCACCGCGGGCAGTGGCCGTCGTCGGGGGTCATGGCTTACATCCTGTCGACGGTTGGGGCAATTCTCAACGTCAGTCCGATATCGAATGGCGGGGTAGCGTCTGGGGCATGGCGGAACTCAAATCGCGGCTCCGGGCGGATCTGACCCAGGCGATGAAGAACCAGGACAAGTTGCGCACCGCGACCCTGCGCATGTTGCTGGCCGCGGTCCAGACCGCGGAGGTGTCCGGCAAGCAGGCCAGGGAGCTCT